>JBNKGK010000012.1:0-21029 GCA_050289785.1 Kordiimonas sp. | reverse complement strand
AAGCTTTAGCTGCTCTTCTGTCGAGGGTGGCGGTATAAGCCTGACCTGCTCCAGCAGCTTCCACCTTTCCACTTCTTCCAGCTTCGGGAAGTACTGAATCAACATATGCTCATGCATCAGCGTCTGCCCAATCTGCTCCGGGGGAACAGGGCCACGCACTGTCATCACCGCGCCAGACTGATCAGGAATATTAAGACCATGATAGGCAATATCAGCAGCATAAGAAGTGGCTGTGAAAACCAGTGCAAATACCAGTGCCCCTGCTGCCCTGACTTGATAAAATAGTGTCACCATAGTCTTTTCTCTTCCCCACATATCCCTTTTATAAAATCACTCCTCAGCTCAACATGGCTTCCGCCTTAATGCTGAATGGGACCTGTCTCTTCTTTTGGTTTTGTCCGCTCGTCATAGGTCTGCCAGGCAAGGTCAATGAGATAGGTGTGAATAGCGGTGGCTTCCTCCGCTTCCAAAATGCCAGAGAAGTTGGGCATCCCCTTATTCATGCGTTTGCCCCCGAGCACGATGTTCATGAACTCGGCATGGGTGTCTGCGTTCATCCTGCGCAGATCAGGGATACCGCCAGCGCCATCAGCGTTGATATGGCAGCGGGAACAATTGCTCTCGAATATCTTTTTGCCGAGCGTAACCTGATCCTGAGCCCCCAGGCGGGCAACCGGCGGCAGGGGGAAGATATTATCAGCAATATCCCGCTTTTTGGGATGTGGCACAGCCCCGCCACCCAGCTTGAAGGCAACAATGCGCCCCTCATTGCCATAAGTGTAGGCCGCTGTTCCCGGTGGGGGGTTCATGCCCTTCGACCCACCAACCCCGGCCATGATCGCGATATATTGCTCACCGTCTATGCTATAGCTGACAGGCGCCGCCATCATGCTGGTGCCCACATCAATGCTGTGCAAAACGTCCCCTGTTTCAGCGTCCAGCGCAACCAGCTCACCCGTGCCCCGACCCTGAAAAACCAAACCACCAGCAGTTGTCATCACGCCGCCGCCATTCCATGTGGCAAACACAACCCCAGCCCATTCACCAGAAGTTTCCTGTTCCCATACCAGCTTCTGTTTCACAGGATCCCATGCGCGCAGAAAACCACGGATGGTCGGGTCTGGCAGGCCTTTGGCAAGCTCGCTCAGGGGCGGCAATGTTGGAGATTTGGCGATTTCCCTGTCCCATCCCCATGGCCCCGGCGCGTTATAAAAATAAGGTACGCCCATATTGGGTTCGCCCTTCTTATACTCGAAGGGGTCATCGGGCGTACCAAAAACAGCAGGTTGCTCAATTGTAGGGATATACACCAGACCCGTCTGCGGATTAAAAGCCATCGGCTGCCAGTTATGCCCTCCACCCGGAGAGGGGAATACCATGCGGGGTGTTGTGCTATAGTCCGCCAAACCTGTTTCAACCGGCTTCCCTGTTGCCATATCAATATGGCTAGCCCATGTAACGTTCACATAAGGCTCGGCCGATATCAGCTCCCCTGTTTTCCGGTCCAGCACATAGAAAAAGCCATTTTTCGGCGCCTGCATAATGACCTGCCGTTTGCGGCCTTCAATCTCAAGGTCAGCCATGATCATTTTCTGGGTTGATGTATAGTCCCACTGATCTCCCGGTGTGGCCTGATAATGCCAGGCGAGCCGCCCCGTATCAGGATTAATGGCAAGGATAGACGCCACATAAAGATTATCCCCTCCACCCGGGCTTCTTATCTGCCGCGGCCACGGCCCGGAATTACCTGTTCCTACATAAAGCAGGTTCAACTTGGGGTCATAAGCCATGGCGTCCCATGCCGTGCCACCAACACCCACATCCCACCGGCTTTCGGGTGACCATGTTTTAATGGCTTCAGCCATTTCAGGGTGTTCAAAACCGTTTTTGGGGTCACCTGGCACGGTATAAAAGCGCCAGCGCTCAGCGCCTGTTTTCAGGTCATAGGCTGTTACATAGCCCCGCACACCAAAGTCAGCGCCGCCATTGCCGATGACAACCACATCCTTTGCCACATAGGGCGCACCCGTAATTGTATATTGGCCGTCTCTGGTCGGGAAAGTATCAACCTTCCAGCTGACAGAACCATCCGCTGCATCGAGGCCATACAGATACCCATCAAAGGACGCCACATAAACCATGCCCTCCCAAACAGCCACACCGCGATTTGATGAGGTGCCACTGAAAGAACTGAGGAAAGACCCCGATGCGACATCATCCGGCTGAAAAGACCATAACCCTTCACCCGTCTTCGCATTCACCGCATGAACAGACCCGCCAGGCGCGCTACCATACATGACACCATTTGATACAATAGGAGTACCTTGGAACCCGTGAAGAGTATCTATTTTATATTCCCAGGCAAAACCCAATTGCTTGACAGTTGTTTTATTGATCTGGGTAAGGGGGGAATGATAGCTCTGCTGGTAATCACCCCCAAGGGTGATCCAATCTTCCTTGGGCCTGTCCAGCAACAAACTGGTGTTAATGGCGCCAGGGGAAGCAACCACCTCGCCTTCGTCAGCAGGCCCCTGCTGACACGCCATCAACCCCAAAGCCATTCCCACGGCCACGACACCAGATATTTTTATTGTATTCATTGATACCCTCGCACTCTACCCTCTCGCTCGCATACAAACAAAACGCTCGAGCAGGCAAAAACCGCTATATTGTTAATCAAAAATCAGCGGTACCCACCACAGGGACAGAACGACAAACAGGCAAACACCAATCAGATTCAGGAAAACACCTGCTTTTGACATTTGAGGAATCGTGACCATGCCAGAAGAATAAACAATGGCATTGGGCGGTGTTGCCACTGGCAGCATGAAGGCACAACTGGCCGCAAGAGTAACCGGCACACAGAGCATCAACGGGGAAACACCAGCTTCAATGGCAACTGCCCCCATAACTGGCAGAAATGCCGCCGCTGTAGCAGAATTGCTAGTGAGTTCAGTCAGGAAAATAACGAGCAGCACTGAGGCAATAATAAGGCTGGCCATCCCAAAGACACTCAGGCTGGTCAGGCTTTCCCCCAACCAGTGCGCCAGGCCTGAGCTGGAAACAGCGGAAGCAAGGCTTAACCCACCCCCAAAAAGGATAAGCACCCCCCATGGCAAACGGTTCGCATCCTGCCAAACGAGCAATTGCTGCTGCTTGTCACTACCACTCGGCAGCAGAAAGAATAACAAGGCCGCCACCATGGCAATACCTGGATCAGTTAAACCCTCAATGCCCAGCATATCTGCAAAAGGCCTGCGCATAACCCACATAAAAACCACGATGCCAAAAATAGCAGCCACCCGCTTTTCTGCGGATGTCATGGGGCCTGCATCTTCCTGCAGTTCAGCCAGATACTCTTTGGTCTCTGCACTTTCAGCAATGCGGAACGGAAAGGCAATCCCTGTGAGATAAACCCATGTTAACGGCAGCATCACCAATGATGCTGGCACGCCAACCATCATCCATTCGGCAAAACTGATTTCCATGCCGTAATTTTCTTTCAGGAAGCCTGCCAGCAAGGCATTAGGCGGGGTGCCAACTAAAGTGGCCAAACCGCCGATTGTAGCCGAATAAGCCAACCCCAGCATCATTGCCAACTGGAAATGGTCGCGGTTTTTATCAGACAGGTTTGGCACATTATCCCGGATCACCGCAATAACGGAGAGAGCAATAGGAAGCAGCATCATGGTTGTTGAGGTGTTGGCAATCCACATGGACAAAAGCCCGCAGGTGAGCATAAAGCCCCCCACAAGCTTGCGGCCATCTGTGCCTGTCCGCGTTAGAATAGCAAGGGCAATACGCTTGTGCAGGTTCCAACGTTCCACCGCAACGGCAATGAGAAAACCACCCAGATAAAGATAGATGATCGGGTTTGCATAAGGCGCAGCGGCCTCCCGCATATCAGCCACACCAAAAATGGGAAAGGTCACAATGGGCAAAAAAGCCGTAACAGGCACAGGAATAGCCTCAGTAGCCCACCAGACAGCCATCCACAAACCAATGGCCGCAACACGCCATGCAGACAGGCCCATTTCCGGCTCATGATTGGCCCCGAACAGCATCATGAGCGCAAAAAGCGCTGGCCCCAATATCAATCCCACATTCTGATAAGGTGCCCGGCTTTGCGCTGAGAGAGCCCCAATTGTTGTATCCGCCATATTGTCTCCCCATGGCTTGTTATGCCCCGCACATACCCGCAGGATGCGCCTCTATTGCCTAAATAACGCGCGAGGACCAAAAAACCGCTACTGGATTAGCGCAAAACAATCCAGGAAGGTGTGACGCGCTCTACCCGCACAGAATAAACCGTTTGCACGGTATTCAGAAAATCCTTCGCATCAAAAACCGAGAATTCACCACTCACAGGCACATCATTCAAATGCGGATTGGCAAGATGGATGGGCGTTTTGCGGTAGCGATTGATTTCATCCAGAGCCTGCCTAAGAGGACGATTTTCAAAACGGACAACACCCTGACGCCACGACAGGGCCATATCCTCTACCCTGATATCATGATCAACATGATATTTTGTATCTGTCACAAACAGGCGTTCCCCTTGGCCCAGTTTCACTGACAAGGGATATTGCCTCGTTATATCATCTGCATCAAATTCCAGCAGAGGCGCGCCAAGCTGATACCCTTCAACAGAGACTTCCCCGGTCATGGTGACAATCTCCAGCCCGGTTTTCTTTTGATGAATTGAAAAGGCAGCCTCGGCTGCAGTCACAGCCACCCCGCCAATATGGATGGTGAAAGGCACACCCTTTTCCTGCAGGGCGAAAAACGCCTCCCCCGCAGCAAACCAGACCTGACGCTTGCCTTCTTCCGTGTCTGCACGCAGGGTTGTGGCTGTATTCAGTTCCACATGGCTGGTTTCGGTCAGCGCCACTGTTTTGATCTCGCCCTTATCTGTGGCTAAGGCATGAGTGGAAGGCTGGCCCCAAAAGGCCGCAACCGTGCCGATAAGGATCAAACAAAAAACCACAGCAATTTGCCACTGAGACGGCCGCCCGCTTGCAGCGACCGGGACCTTTTTCTGTTCAAAAGGGCTAACAGGAAAGGGCACAACATCGGGATGCTCTGCCGCTGATTTCATGCCAGACAGAATGTGAAGTTTTGCCCAGGAAGCCGAAAGCTCCTCAAAGGCCCAGCGGTTCATGGGGTCCATATCCAACCAGGCAGCAAAGCGGCGTCTGTCTCCGGGTTTTCGGTCATCAGAGTCCAGACGGGCGATCCAATGGGCGGCTTCCTCAAGCGATGCTTCAGAAAGCCCCTTATTGATCCACTCATCGAAACCGGTCATTCGCCCTTCTCACATCTGGCTCTTGCTCATCAACCACAGGTGTTTCATCCTGCCTATCTTGCTCTGCCAGATAGCTGTTGATCAAGCGAATACCGCGCGCCAGATGTTTTTCGACCGTGCTCACCGCAATATCCAGCCTCTCGCCTATTTCCTTATGGCTGAGGCCTTCTATCTTTCTAAGCACATAAACTTCCCTGCACCGTAGCGGGAGAGAATTAAGGGCCGCCAGCACTTGCTGTAGCTGCTGGTGGTTATGCACCCGCTCTTCCGCGCTTTTCTGCTCAAGGCTTTCTTCCTGAATAAGCGCAACGGTGGGGGAGTAGCGCATAATTACCCCGTAATGCCGGAGCCTGCTGATAGCCAGATTACGCGCTGCAGAAAAAAGCAAGGGTTTGGGAACATCACCCGAGACATCCGGAGAAACAGAAAGCATCCTCATATAGGCTTCCTGCATCACCTCATCAATCTCATCGTCTGACACTAGAAAACGACGCAAAAAAGCCTTGAGAGTGACGTTCGTCTCCCTCACCAGCCGTGTAATGCGTTCATTTTTTAGTCGAGACAAAGCCGCCTTCCCCTTCCCTTAAAAATGCGACTTGGAAAGCACAGCATAGTATCGAACGTTCATTCCATCAACTATTATGCGGTGAATTGCATCATAACAGAGGCAGAGAGACAGGAAACTCACATATTATAGTCTGCTGCCAACCACTCGCCTGTTCAGGGCAGTTCAAACACCCACATCACTGGCGTAGCACCTGCAGGGCTTTTGATTTCCCGCGCTATAAAATCATCAATATTTCTCGAGAAGCCCTCCCCATGGCCTGTGGAAACGGCAATATATTGCTTGCCGTTCACACTGTAGCTAATGGGGCCACCCCCCGGCATATCATTCAACCGGGCCTGCCAGAGCACTTCACCCGTGTGGGTGTTATAGGCCCTCAGCATACGGTCCTGCGCTCCTACAAAAACAAGGTCACCCGCCGTGGTTAGCACCCCCGTTGTCGGGACAGCACGCCACTTTGCTGTCCATCTGGCTTTGCCTGTTTTCAGGTCAATTGCCTTCAGGCCACCAAAACGGCCATCACTATCCGGCCGGGGATAGGCCTTTTGCCCCAGCCCGCCAACCACAAAGTCACCCGCCTGAGGGGGCCTTACTTTCATACAGGATTCAAGAAATGGCACATAAAGCAACTGATCGCGGGGCTGCAATGCTGTAGGCATCCAGTTTCTGTTTCCGTGTGAGGACGGACAGACAAACTTCTCTTCCCCCTCTTCCGGCATCGCGGCCCTGGCAATATGCTTCTCCCCAGTCTCTGGGTCTATTGCCTCCACCACTGTTTGCAGGCCCATGTCAAAAGAAAAGAGATACTTGCCATTTTCCACCTGCATGGCATCAAAAATAGCAGGTTTGCCACCGGTGAGGACAATCCTCTGCTTTTTACCCTTAACAGATGCCTCGGTGATGATACGCTCGAAGGCCCAGTCATAATTCCACTGGTCATTTGGCAGATGCTGATAATACCATACAAGGTCACCGGTTGCCGGGCGCAAGGCCAGCGTGGAATTCATATAAAGGCCATCATTGCTGGCGGCCCCTTCGGCGAGGGTGCGCATCGGTGCTGTGTTATAGGTATTGCCTGTACCGAAAAAGACGAGATCAGCTTTGGCATCATAGCTGGCAGGCACCCACACGCCCGCGCCAGACCGCTCCTCCGCTGATAAATTATTCCAGGTTTCGGCCCCTTTCTCACCGGGCAGAGCCACGGTGTGAAAACGCCATTTTTCCTCCCCGGTTTCTGCGTCCAGCGAGACAATGAAATTATGCCCCGGCAAGGTAGCTGACGATGTACCGAGAAGCACATGGCCGTTCGCCACAATCGGCCCACCCGAGAAATAAGGCAGTGGGTCAACCACCGCTGTATCCCAAACCACCTTACCAGAGACCATATCAAGTGCCACAACATGGCCATCCCCCGCGGGGAATATGACCATATCCTGATACATGGCCATGCCCCGCAGACCAAAGAGCGAGACGCTCTTTTCCATCTTGCGCTCATACTGCCATAACAAGTTACCCGATTTTGCATCCAATGCCTGCACTGTGCCCCCACCCGCGTACATAAACATCACGCCATCATGCACAAGCGGAGCTGTGATGCTTCTTCCCTGCGGTAGGGACCATGCCCAGGCTAACGTCAGCTTATGAACATTTTTTGTGTTGATCTGTTTCAAGGGGCTGAACCCTTGGGCATCATAGGTGCGCCGCCACATCAGCCAGTCACCTTCAACTGGTGCTTTCAAAGCTTTATCTGAAACCTGTGTGATACTTTCCAAAGGATTGGCATAGGGCTCTGGCGGTGGCGGGGCTGCGACCTCCTCAATCTGCACGGCGCCATTTTCAGGTAAAGGCAGATACAGCATCATAAAATCCAGATGATCTGTTGATAAAAGTTTCTTGCCCGAAGGAAAGCCATTCTCCTGAAACATATAGGCGATAATCTGCAGATATTGCTTTGGGGTAAGCTCACCTGCCAGCCCCGGTGGCATATTGCGTTTTACATAATCCAGCAATGATGCAACGGAACGGCCGCCCCATTTGCTGTAAAAGCCATCGCCAATCAGTGGCGGGGCAAAGGAGCCATCATTCAGCTTGGCCCCATGGCAGGACGCACATTTCTGGCCGTAAAGGCCCGCCCCGTCCTGGGCTTGTTCTGCCGTATAAAAAGGGGGTGGAATTTCATGACCTGCAGCCCCCTCATAGGCATGAGCGGAGACAAAACCAAGGCAGGCAGAAAACCCTAATGACACTGCATTTATAAAAACACGAACTGGCTGCATGATACCTTTGATCACTTTCCTTCATTTATTGAGGCAGGGCATAAGCCACCACATAATCACCCAATGTTGTTTGCAGGAAACCATGACCGCCCGCCGCTATCACCACATATTGCTTGCCCGTTTTCGGGGATATATAGCTGATTGGTGACGCCTGCCCGCCAGCCGGCAATTTGGCTTTCCAGAGCACATCACCTTTTTCCACATCATAGGCACGGAAATAATCATCCATGGCGGAGCCTATAAACATGAGGCCACTGCGTGTTGTGACAGCCCCGCCATGGTTAAACACACCCATCGGCAAGGATAAACCCAGAGGATCAATACCTTCAGTGGTACCAAAAGGCCTTTGCCAGAGCAGTTTGTTGGTTTTCAGGTCAACGGCCCCGATTTTACCCCAGGGCGGCTGGTGGCAAGGGAAATCAAGAGGGGATAGAAACGGCTCCACAATGGCCGCATAAGGAGTGCCCGCCTGGGCAAACCACATTTGATTTTTATTCCCTTTGGTGCTGCCATGTTCGCCTGCGCTGTCTGTTTTCGTTGCCTTCGAACCAAAAGCATAAACACCGCGGGCATCGGCTGCCTCTCTGGAGGCAAGAGTGGTAATAAAGGGCAAGTAAGACGCATTAACCAGCATAATCTGTCGCTCTGGGTCAACCGCCACACCGCCCCAGTTCAGCACACCCCAGAAAGACGGATAGGTAAGGCTGCCCTGCAGACTGGGCGGGGTGAAAACACCTTCATAAGATAGTTCCCTGAATTTGATGCGGCACAATAGCTGATCATAAGGTGTTGCCCCCCACATATCTGCTTCTGTTAAATCGGCTGGTGCGAAAGACGGGAAATCAATCGGCCACGGCTGCGTAGCAGAGAGCTTTTCTCCTTTCACCACATCCTGTGGCACGGCCCTCTCCTCTACCGGCACAATAGGTTCACCTGTGCGCCGGTCCAGCACAAAAATATCGCCCCTTTTTGTCGGCACAATAACGGCTGGCTTCTCGCCCTCATTTGTATCGATATCGACAAGAACAGGCTGAGACGCAATATCCAGATCCCACAGATCATGATGGACTGTCTGAAAGCTCCATCGCACATTGCCTGTCGCTGCCTCCAGCGACACAACAGAACTGGCATATCTTTCCTGCGCCTGACTGCGCTTGCCCCCATAAAAATCAGGCGGCGTGTTCCCCGTGGGCACATACACAAGGCCCAACTTCTCATCAGCGCTAAAAAGGCTCCAGGCATTCGGGGTATTGCGAGTGTACGGCGTTTCAGGTGATGGATCAGGACGCGCTGTTGCCCCCAACACTTCCCACGCCCACAACAGCTTGCCGGATAGAGCATCAAAAGCACGCACCACGCCGGGCGGTTGATCCGTGGATTGGTTATCCATATGCGAGCCGCCAACAACAAGCACATCACCAACAAGGACCGGAGGCGACGTCGCATACTGAAAGCCGAGAGGATCCCCACCCATGCCTGCTGTTAAATCAACAACGCCCTGCGTCCCAAAACCTGAGCATAGTTTTCCTGTTTCAGGGTCCAGAGCAAGCAGTCGGTTATCAATAGCTGTCATATAGAGGCGGGCATCACAAAAAGCGCCCGAGCCTTGCCCCCCATAATAAGTAAGGCCGCGACAAGGCCCCCCCGCATAAGCGCCCTTCACCTCAGGGTCAAAACGCCACTGCTCCTCCCCCGTATCAGCATCTAAACGAATTGCAATATTATAGGGCGTGCAAAGATACAGGCTCTCCCCTATCTGAATAGGTGTCACCTGCAACGAAAGCTTGGCACCCTTTGGTGCATCGGCACGAAGCTTGACTCCCGTTCTGAATATCCATGCCGGTTTGAGGCTAGAAACATTCTCTGGTGTAATTTGTACAGCGGGAGAGAAACGGTCCCCCTTTGCTGTATTGCCATAAAGTGGCCAATCCTTGCCTCTCTCCATCGTTTTCGCAGGAGTATGAGGGGCAGGCTTGGCAACAGCCTCAAAACTGTTTTTCTGATAGGCGATAAAACAGACAAGAAGGGCCATAACGAGAAGCACAGCACCTGACCATGCGCTAGTCTGATGAGCGTTAAAACTGCGCCAAACTGCAGGCAGAGCAAACCACAGCCCAACACCGGAAAAGAGCATGATACGGGGCATCAGGGCCCAGCAATCCAACCCCACTTCACAGAGCGCCCAGATGATAGTAACCAGAGTGAAGAAAGCATAGACCCATGGGGTAGCAGGCTGCCGTTTCCAAGCGAAAAGAGCCGCTAGAGACAAGGTGATACCCGCTATCAGGTAATAAATAGAACCACCCAACCATAGAAGATAACCACCTGCAACAAGCAGTGGCGCACCCAAAAAACCAAGCCCTAAGGCTGTGCCTCTGGCAATCAATCTCTCCACGCTACCCTCACCCCGTTTTAATTTTATTCACCCGCAATGCCGAAATGTTCGCTCACATAGCTGCCATTTTCAGGCTGTTTGAGAAAACCATTGAAAATATCACTCACCAGATTAACGGCCTTCCCCACCGCGTAGTCATAATCACATCCCGGCAACAGTTTCAGCATAATGGAAAAACCTTCCGCCCGGTTAATGCAGCTGAGTTTCAGTTTATCTGCATCAATCCGGCGATGATCCGGCAATTTGGTGGCATGACGCTTTTTCAGAAAGGCCCGCAGGCCTTTATCTGTGACAGACTTTTTATCATCCGCAGGCAACAAAGCTTTGAACATCAACGTGTCGTTTTGCAGATTACAGCTAAAGCAAAGCGGCACAGGCCCCAACCATCGGAACCGGAACTCATACTGGCCCTTGCCTTTAACAGTTTCACTATAGGACCTGAAAACTCCACGATCCGCATAAGCTTTCAGGCCATTTCTCAACACCTGGGCATTGTCTTCTTTTATCACCATCATCAGGCATCCTAGTGCGTGTAGGCGCCCACACCCGGCTGCACGGGTAGTGGCACCCCTGGGGGGAAATCTCCGGCATTGGAAAACTCTTTGGCCGACTGGCAGTTAATCAATGTGGAAACACCTTCCTTGGCAGCCAGCGCATAAGCTGTTTTCAGGGCTTTCCTAAAGGCTTCCGGTGTTGTGACATATTCCCCTCTCGCGCCTAGGCCCTGGGCCACTACATCATAACGAACATTTTCCTGGAACAGATACAGATGTTTCGCCCTTGGGGTTTTGTCGGCTAGCCCCCAAATGCCCCAACTGTTATTGTTATAAACAACGACAATGGCCGGGATCCTATATTTCATCAGGGTCTCCATCTCCATGATGGAATAGCCTGCGCCCGCGTCCCCTGTGAAAGTGATAACGGGTGCTCCTTTATAAGCAGCCTGTGGGCCAACGCCCTGCTGCACTGCTGCACCCGCACCAATCGTGTAACCAAAATCTGGCCCAATGGCATAATATTGATACGGCCCGTTAATCAGCTGGCCCGGCCGGTGTGTGCGCATGAAACGCCGCATCCACATGGACCCGGTGTAAGACCCAACAGTGAAAACAGTTTGCTCCCTCGGAATATCCCCATGATACATGAAGTCAGCCAGCTCTTTACCAATCATGCCAGGGTGAATGACGCCCGTATCACGGCTATATTTAGCTGCCAGCTTGACATATTGCTCGTTCGTTTTTTCAAAGGCTTCTCGCGCCGCGGCCAGCTCCGCCGTCCATGTGGAACGGGTACGTTTTGGCAGGGCATCAGCAAGCAGCTCAAGGAAAACCTTCTCATCACTGACAATGCCCAGATCCAGCGGCCAGTTCCGCCCCAAATCCTCCGCTTCAGGATGAATACGAATGGCTCTGGCATCCGGCCCAAAAGAAAAATCACTCATGGTTGGCATCAGGTATTGGCCAACAAAAATAACCAGATCAACGCTGCCAAGCGCATCATTGGCCGTGCCTGCAGATAAGGGGTGGCTATCCGGGAAGTGACCCCGGCTTGGGCCGGTTTCCACCACCGCAATATCATTCTTTTCTGCTACAGTTTTCAGCGCCTCCCAGGCCTTTTTGTAAAACACGCCCTGACCAGCCACAATCATGGGCCGATCCGCCCGTTTTATCATGGAAACAACAGCATCAATCTCTTTGTCCGAGGGGTGAGGAATGCTTTCGCTGCGATATTTTTCCTTACCGTAATAATTGGTCAGTTCAGAGGGGTCGGTATATTTGGCGTTCGCCACTTCACCGGGGAAATCCAGATGCACGGGCGCTGGCACGCCTGATTTTAAATTCCTGAAGGCATAGGCCGCATATTCATGGACACGGTTTGGCACAAGAATACGTTTCCCCCATTTCTTAATACCCTCAGTCATGGGCTGCTGAAGCTGAAACTGGATGCTGTTATAACTGTCTTCCATGCTCAGGAGCATGTTGGATGCCAGCACCAAAAGCGGTGTGCGGCACGCATGAGCAGAAGATACTTCCATCAACATCTGGGTAAAACCCGGCCCCTCTGTGCCAGAACAGGCCGTCACTTCCCCTGTCACACGGGAAAAAGCATCAGCCGCCGCCGCCATAGCGCCCTCTGTACGCCCCCCATAAACGGAAATACCCTCGGCCGCGATGGCATTAATGATGGAATAGTTACCTGGACAGCAGAACAGTGCCGCCAGATTTTCCTGCTTGCAGGCGTGCGCGAAAACTTCTGCCCCCGTTATGCCACCCTTGGCGTTAAAATCACCCGGTGTCAGCTTGCCATTTCGGCTTTCCGGCACCTCCTTTGGCACCACAACATTAAGGTCATCATCTTTACACTCTGAAGCCGCAGCAGAAGACGCCCCAACCAGAGACGCGGCAGCAAGTCCTGTGCTGGCCGCCCCGCCTACCAGAAAATTCCGTCTGGAAACCACGGTATCCTGTTTTGCTGAAGCCATCTTGATTGGGCTGGCAATATTCTTGTCTGTCATCGTTTTTCTTTCTTACTTCTTATCATTTTCCACTGGCCGCGCCTCTGCCCTGAGGCTGTGAACAAAATTGGCAATGTTCCAGAGGTCTCGCTCATTACTGATGGTATATTTAAAGGGCGGCATACTGGTGCCCGCACCGTCCCGGACTGTACGGAAAATTTCACCGTCACTATCACCGTATGACCAGCTATCCGGCATGGTTAAATCAGCGGCATCTGCAAGCATGGCAGCTCGTGCCTTGCCGTCCCTGTCATGGCAAGCGGCGCAGTGCTGCATGAACAGAAACTTGCCTTTTTTAAGGGAAGCGGCTGTATGGGGAACCGGGTTAGATAATGCCCTGGCCTCATCAAGTGGCAAACGCTCTGAAAGCTCGAGATCAATCGCCTGTGCCTGCACACAGATAACCACATGAAGCGCTGCCAGCGCGGTAAACCTGCTTATTCTCTGACTGAATTTATGGGCACTCGGTACGCAAAAAAACATATAATCTCCCCGCCACATTGATACCTCTCAGAGTATCAAAGGCGGGGAAAAGTGCCTAGTTTGCCAGGGGCCAAAGATGTTTGAACAAGAGCAATTCAGCCTGGTATTTGGGTAGGCGAATAGCCAAAATGGCTTTTGAAAGCTGTGGAAAAGTTGCCTGGCTGCGTATAACCAAGCTGGTAAGCCACCTGTGCCACCGTATAACCCTTATCTCTCAAAAGCTGGAAGGCATGTGTCATCTTCTCATTCTTGATATAATCAAAAACAGACATGCCATAATGTTGGCGGAACCCGGAAACCAGTGATGATTTACTGAGCCCCACCTCTTTCGCAAGCTCCTCCAGACTATGTTCTTTTGAGAAGTTTGACGTGATATATTCCTGCACAGCCTGCAGGCGGTTCACCACCCTGATAGAAGGGCCACCCTCCTTGTTTTCCGATTTGCTGTAATTTTCGAGATACGCAATAATCAGGCACATAATCTCAATGGCTTTGGACTGATAATATTGCTCCATCATGAAAGAAGGAAAACCATCATTAAAAATGGTGCGCGTCGCATTCACCAACGAGGGCGTTAAAGGAAAACTATAAACAGAGAAAGGCGTTTCATCGGGTTCAAAAATAGACCGGAGCGGTTCAGGCAAGACACCGGGGTCTACCCCCATACGCGACAAGACAAATTCCCGCCCCACATGCAGAAGAGATGCCGTACCCTTGTTAGCCTCACAGACGAGATCAAACTTTTTCATTTCCAGTGGGCAGGACACAATGAACAGCTGTGGTTGTCTGAGCTCATATTCTCCAAAGCCATCAAAGGTGATGGTCAAGCTGCCACCAAAGAAAAAATAGAATTTAACAAAGCTGCTTTCGCCGCGGCTGGACCAGCCAACCCCTTCTTCTTTGCAGTCGTGATAATGCGCCGAAATAAAGGACTCACCCCCGAAGGAATAGATCTTGCCATAATTTCGACTATTATTTAAATAGCCCTCAAGTTGAGCATAACCCGCTGGCCGCTGTGTAAACGGTACATAAGCCTCAATCACCTGGCTTGGAACACGACTTATCAGCTCCCGTGTTGAAAAACGCTGCTTTTTAAGTTTCTCAAACATTTTGCTTTTAAAACCCCTCACTCTCCACGCATATGGTACCTCCAAGCCTGCAGAAAGTCCATATTGCGGCTAGTGGATGCATATAACTGGATTTGGATGCCTTCTTCGGCATTGATATCAACCTACCCATAGGGTGACCAACCATATATAGAACAAAGGTAGCTCGTATGGTGCCCAGGGAAATGTTATATTACAGGGCCTGCAAAAAGGCTGGCCTTTTCTTGAAAGCCTCCCAAAGTTGGCCAATTTGATGATCAGTCATGACTTCCAAGCAAGAGGGGAGTAATGATGGGGAAATTACAGTGCGCCACTGGCGAGCCTGATCTAAAGCCTCACAAGCATAGAGGCTTTACTCACCTGTTAGTGAGAAAGTCTTCTGCTGTATTGATATCAGTTTGCGCACCATTGGTTTGCTCCACTACGAGAGGTTTGGTGCTCTGTGCAAAAAGATGCCTTGCACCCACATCCCCTTCTAAAGCGGCAAGTTGATCAAAACAGCGTCGGCTAAACAGAGCTGGCGGAGATTGATAGCCTTCACCGCCGGTGCACACAGCGTCATGCTGATTACTGCCATCATAGGCGGCCACAATATTCTTCAGATGACCCTCAGTGACAAAGGGCATATCCCCCAGGCAGATCATCGCTGCTTGACTATTATTGTCTGCCGCAAGCGTACGAATAGCCGCACTAATGGAGGTTCCCATGCCTTTTTCGGCGTCCATGTTCACTACAACTTCAAAACCTGCGTCGTGAAATACGCCGGCAAGAGCCTCCTGCCCGTCCTGAACAACAGCCAGTTTTCGCCCGAAAGACATCTTGCTGATCATATCAACACTATGCGCCACGAGGGGCTTGCCCTGAAAAGACTGCAATAACTTATTGCTTTCGGGGAAGCGCCTTGAAAAACCCGCTGCCAACACAATAGCGGCAATATCATCATAGCCTGTTCTCATGCACCAAAAGCCTGTTGATAACGGGCCAACACCTCAGCGAGAATGGACACCGCCAGCGTGTTGGCATCCCGCGTGGCAGGAATAAGCCCTGGCGTGCCGGTGATCCGGCTGAGGTCATCAGCCTTGCAGCCCGCCTCCATGAGCAGGCTCAGGCGTTTTTCATGAGTGCGGGCACTACCCAGCGCAGCGAGGTAATAACTCTCTCGCCTCAACAGATGCTGAAGCGCTGCCACTTCCCGTTCCCGATCATGGAACAGCACAATAGCGGCTGTCCACGGGTCCGCCTGATAGTCAGGCAGGGCGGCAGAGGCTGGCCAGTGATGCAGCGCCAAACCGGGCGCAGCCAATGCCAGCACATCAGGGCTTACAGCATCAACTGTAAGGCCTGCGCCAAGGGCGGCCTGCACCATAGCAACAAGCTCTCTCCCTGCCCCTATCACCACCAAATGAGGATTGGGCTTATATAACCGTGTGAGATACTCCGAAGCCAAGACAGTTGGTGTGGCTGGTGTAAGCTGCACATCAGCAGGCGCCAGATCATATCTAACAGAAAAGCTTTCCCTGTTCATCAGCCTGCCCAAAACATGATCAATGCGAGTACTTGATGGCTCAGGCAGAAACAGCAGATCCAGCCCGCCGCCACAAGGCAGGTGAATATCCATATACTCGGACCCCTGGCCGTATCGTACGACCCGAGCCGTGCTACTATCCAACACAGCCAAAGCTTCCTGTGCCACAGCCGCCTCTATGCAGCCGCCAGAGAGATAGCCAACATAAGCCCCATCCTCGCGCACACCCATATGGGCGCCTACAGGGCGCGGGCTACCATCAATAACCTGCACGATAGTCACCAGCACACAGCGATGCCCGCTTTCCCTTGCCTCCTTCAGGAAGGAGAAAACCTCAAAGCTATCATCCATGTGTGGCCCGTGCTCCCTGCTAGACCAAGCTGTCAGACAAAGGCAAATCTCTCACCCTTTTGCCTGATGCAGCATGAATGGCGTTGCACAAGGCCGGTATCACCGGTGGCAAGGCAGGCTCACCCAGGCCAGTTAACGGATTATCCGATGTCAGGAAATGCACCTCAATTTCTTTGGGGGCCTGCGGCATCCGGATCAGTGGATAATCATGGAAGTTGGATTGCTCCACCTCGCCACCCGCAAGAGTGATTTTCTGCCCGAAGGCCTGAGCAAGACCATCAAGCACAGCACCCTGCACCTGATTTTCAGCATTCAGCGGGTTCACAATCAGATTACCCACATCAGCGGCCACCCAAACCTTTTCCACAGTGGGCATAGCGCTCTCGCTCATGCGTACTTTCACAACCTCGGCAAAATAGCCTTTATGGCTGTAATAACAGGCAAGGCCATACCCAACACCGTCTCCGTTTTTACGGCTCCGCCAGCCAGATTTTTCAGCCACCAGTTCCAGCACACCCCGCATCCGGCCAGCCTGAGCATAAGTGTCATCGGGCGCCTCTTTCTCAAGCAGCTTCAGGCGAAAATCCAGTGGGTCCTTGCCTGCAGCCAGCGCCAGTTCATCCAGAAAGGATTCCATCACAAAAGCAAGAGCATTGCTGGTGGGGGCACGCAGGGCACCGGTGTGCAGGTTCAGCTTCATTGTGGTGGCATCATATTGCAGATGAGGCACATAACCCGCCGGGAATTCATAGCCCCTTATTTCTGCGCTGGGCGCGAAGAAACGATCCTCAGTATAATTCATCTGACCATTTTCATAACTGACCAAATGATCATAAAAGCTGGTGAGCCAACCCTCTTTATCAAGGCCCGCTTTAAGGAAATGGAACCCGCCGGGGCGATAAAAGTCATGCCCCATATCATCCTCACGTGACCAGAGCAGCTTAACGGGCACACCCGCTTCTCTAGCAATCCATGCGGCTTCCACCGTATAATCACTATAGAGCCTGCGACCAAAGCCCCCGCCAATGCGAGTCATGTGAACGGTGATATCTGTCTCGGGCACCTTCAGCATGGCGGCCACCGCAGCCCGGCTCAATGCCGGTATCTGTGCAGGTGCCCAAATCTCTACCTTGCCGTCTTTCACATGGGCTGTGCAATTTTGTGGCTCCAATGTCGCGTGGGCAATGAAGGGATAGCTATAAGCTGCTTCCAAAACCTGATGAGAGCTACCAAGAGCCGCCTTCACATCCCCCACGGCTTTCACTGTTTTCATAGGTGGCTTAGATGCCAGAACGGCCGCTCTTTGAGCAAAGAGCGCACTATCCTGTTCGTCCTGAGGCGGCATATCCCATTCTATATCCAGTTCCATACGGGCCTGATTGGCGTGCCACCATGTCTCTGCCACAATGGCCACACCCGCACTTAAAGTACCGGCTGTCCAGTTGCTTTTCACTTCTTCTTTTGACACACCCTCAACAACGAAGGCCTTGATCACACCGGCCTGTCCGCGAATGGCATTAAGGTTTGCTGTCTTCACCTTGCCCCCCACAACAGGGCATTTCTGGAACACTGCATATTTCATGCCCGGCACAGTCATATCAATGCCAAACAGCGGTGTGCCTTTAATGATTTTCGGATTATCAACACCAGCCTTGGGGGTACCCATCACTTTGAATTGATCGGAAGGTTTCAGCGTGATTTTTTCAAGGTCTGGCACTGGCAGCATGGCGGCTTTGGCAGCCACCTCGCCATAGCCCAGGGAACGACCAGACGGCGTATGAACAACTTGTCCCTCAGCGGCTTTACAGTCAGCCACACTCACGCCCCAGGTTTGTGCTGCCGCCTGTATAAGCATTTGCCTTGCCGCAGCCCCCACCCGGCGCAGATGATCATGATGCACGCTAGCCGCTGTGCTGCCCCCCGCATATTGCATCCGGTAAGCATCCGTATCCAGATCCCCCTGCTCTACAGTCACATCGGCCCAGGGCACTTCCAACTCTTCCGCAATAAACATGGGCAACATGGTTTTTACACCCTGCCCGATTTCCGGGTTAGTGGCCATCAGTGTCACCTTGCCATCCGGGGCAATACGCACATAAGCCCCCAGAGAAGCCGGCTCGGCCTTCTCATCCTGCTCCGTTTTGGAGCAACCGGAAACCATAAGCCCTAGCATGAAGCCGCCCGCCCCTGCGGCACTGGCCTTCAGAAAAAAGCGACGGGACATGCCTTCTGTCGCAGCACCTTTCAAATTACCCTGTGCCATTATGCTTTCTCCAGCTCGTCAGAGGCCTGTTTGATGGCCGCACGAATACGCAGATAGGTGGCACACCTGCAGGCATTGCCTGCCATGGCATCATCAATCTCCTCATCTGTGGGAGATGGGTTTTCCGCAAGCAATGCTGAGGCAGACATCAACTGACCCGCCTGACAATAACCACATTGAATAACATCTTTATCCAGCCACGCCTGTTGCAATGCCTTTCCCACAGGGTTTTCAGACAAACCTTCAATGGTGGTAATGGCTGTGCCTTCCGCCCCCTCAACGGGAGTGATGCAGGACCGGACAGCATAGCCGTCCATATGCACGGTGCAGGCCCCGCAGCTGCCAATACCGCAGCCAAACTTGCTGCCCTTCATATCGAGCACATCCCTGAGCACCCAAAGGAGTGGCATATTGCCATCTACATCCACCTTATGGGTTTTACCATTGATCTTCAGCGTATAGGCCATTCTTCCCTCCTGTCAGTGGGTCATTTAGTGGGCTGCTTTCTGCAGAGCAGACCCAAGCACATCTTGTATAAACGAGGCATCTGTGCCTGCTGCCGTTTGCCTGCTATATTCCGCCAGCGCTGCTTTCAAGGCGGCTACATCCTTTTTATCTACGATATCAGCAAAGCTTGCCATACCACGGCTTTCCAGAAGGCCGCCCAGCACAATATCCTCAAACACATCATAGGTGCTTTCCTGCATACGGCGCAAATCAGGGTAACCGGCCCCACCGGGTGCATGACAGCGTGAGCAGGAATTCATGTAAATGGTCAGGCCGTGCTTAAGCGTTTCTTTATCGGCAGGCAAATCCGGGGGCGTGGGGAAAGCATCATCCCGCTCAATGAGCGATGGCATGGGCACTTTGCCGCCACCAAGCTTGAAGGTGAGCACCCTGCCATCATTGCCGCGCTGATAGGCCGCTGTTTCTGGCGTGAAGGCCCACATAGCCCCACCAGCCAGTACAGAGACATATTGCTCTCCGTCCAGCTCATAGGTTACGGGAGGCGCCATCATGCTGGTGCCTGCCTCCAGCCGTAACAGCTCTTTCCCCGTATCCGCCGCATGAACAGCCAAGTGACCAGTGTTAAGTGATTGGAAAACCAGGTTCCCCGCCGTGGTTAATGTACCACCAGAATATTGAAAGGCTGCTCTCGGCTGGCGCCAGGCCTCTTGCTGCTTCACGGGGTCCCACGCCACAAGAAACTCGTCAAACCGGGGCTTGGGTTGGCCCTTCGTCAGGGCCTCAGCATCAGGAAGCTGGTTTACCTCCGTGCCCATTGTCAGGGCAACACCAGACTCCAGTTCACCACCTGTTTTCCCGCGTCCAAACACAAAATCATCCCTGATGCCAATAACCATGGGAACATCCATCACAGGGATATAAACAAGGCCGGTTTCCGGGTTAAAGGACATAGGCTGCCAGTTATGGCACCCAAGGGGCCAGGGGAAGATATATTTCCGGTTTTGACGATAATTCGCTTGTTCGGTCAGCACCGGACGACCCGTTTCTTTGTCGATATGCGAAGCCCATGTGGCAGTACAAAATTTCTCGGCGGAAATCAGTTCGCCGGTTTCCCGGTCCAGCACATAGAAAAAGCCATTTTTGGGTGCCTGCATCAACACTTTTCGCTTCCGGCCCTCAAGCTCCATATCCGCCAGAATGATATTTTGCGTGGCCGTGTAATCCCACTCGTCCCCCGGTGTTGTCTGATAATACCAGACCATACGGCCCGTGGCCGGACGTATTGCCAGAATGGAAGAAAGGAACAGGTTATCCCCACCACCTTCCCCGCGGAGAGCACCCGGATACGGCCCACCATTGCCTGTGCCAATGTATAGGAGATCCAGCTCCGGGTCATACACCATGCTATCCCACGCGGTGCCGCCAAGGCCGGTTTCCCAATTGGTGTTTGCACTCCAGGTTGCAGCTGCCATTTCCATTTCAGGGTGCTCGAAACCCAGTTTCGGATCACCCGGCACGGTATAAAAGCGCCACACCTGCTTGCCTGTGGTCAGGTCATAAGCCGTAACATAGCCCCGCACACCAAACTCAGCGCCACCATTACCAATGACAATGATATCCCCTGCGATCACCGGGGCCCCCGTTATGGTGTAACCTCTCGAGCGGTCAATGAATGTATCTATTTTCCAGAGTTCCTTGCCTGTTTTAGCATCCAGTGCGACCAGATAACCATCCAGCGTGGCCACGTAAGCCTTGCCATTTTCAACAGCCACACCCC
>JBNKGK010000011.1:0-22132 GCA_050289785.1 Kordiimonas sp. | reverse complement strand
ATGCTGCTCGAGACAATGCGGATGGGGTAATCCGCTTTATAAACTGTTCTGGCGAGGTTTAGGTGGGCCTGGGCCACATTTGCTTTGGCGGCCTTTAGTCTTGCTTCTGTTGCTTTGATCTGCGGTTCTTTTGCTACCAGGGCCGGAGGGCTCTGGTCAGGATATACCCGCTTCCAGTCATTCACAAAATTTTCTGCGCTGGCGCGAAGGTTCAGCAGCTCCGCTTCAGTGGTGGCTACTTCAGCCTCTGCGCGCTCTAAAGCCAGTTCATAATCTGATGCCTCAATTTTAAAGAGGGTCTCCCCTGTATTAAAGGAAGCACCAGTCTCAAGCTTTGAGCTAACTGAGATGACCTTGCCGCCCACCTGTGGGCTGATGCCCACGTCTGCCCGTGCTTTAAGGACACCACTGGCCTCTTTTATCAGGGTGTGGCTTGTTGCATCTGGTATGTAAATGTCAGCCACCAGGTGGCCCAGTTCACCCGAAATGGCCGGGCCTTTATCAGCTGTAGATCTTAGCATTTTTGTAAGGCTGATGGTGCCAATTGCCACGGCTAAAACCAGAACAATTTGCAGAAAGCCGACTGCACGTTCCTTGTCTTTTGAAACATGAAATGACTGAATAAACCTTTTCATTATGGCTCGCCCCTTACCAATACCCGCGCCCGTGCCCTCTTGGGCATCCTTTCGCGCTCGTATAGTTCTGAGGGAAGGGCTTTTTGTCAATCAGTATTTACTAGACTGGCTGGTTTTATAAAGGCGTCAGCTTTGATCTGGCGCGTCACAGGGGATCAACTCATGATAATCATCCGCTCTGAGGGATTTGAGAATATCTCGAATACTCTCTTCTTTCACATCAAAAGCACGGGCCACCTCAGCCCCGAGGCTAAGGCTGGCTTCCAATGTTTCGGGTACGGTATGAGTGGCACCCAGTGCTTTCAGGGCTCTGGCCGCTGTTGGATTGTGGGTACGTACATATGTTGGCAGATGGGGACAGGTCCTTTTGGTGCTCAGGATAATTCGTTCTGCGGCTTTAGGGTCATCTACTGTGACAAGAAGTAAAGCCGCTTTTTCTGCCCCCAGCGCCCTCAGAATTTCTGGCCGGGCTGCGTCCCCGTATATGGCTCGAAATCCGGCATCCCTGGCCCGTTTTATATTGCCTGGATCGAGATCAACAGCGGTAAAGGGTATTTTTAGCTCTGAGAGAATACGTGCAACGGTTGTTCCTACCCGTCCAAAGCCAGCGACGATTACCTGCTTGTTGGCATCTTCATTTTTTTCTGGGGTAGGAAGTTGGGCCGCCTGTTCATCTACCATGCGCCGTGAAAGCCAAATGCCGAGGGAGAACAGGAGTGGGGTAACAGCCATAGAGAGCGCGATGATTGCCATTAATGCTTCTACAACTTGTCCTTCCAGCACACCTTCCAGCTTTGCATAATTGAAGATCACAAACCCAAATTCACCGGCTTGAGCCAGCAAGGTGCCGGTTTTTATGCTCTCGGGCAGGCTAAGGCCCATAAAGCGTGTAAGCCCGACAATCGCTATGGCCTTAATGATAAGGATGAGAATAAGAGCTGCGGCAATGGGTCCTGCCAGGTCGGCGAGAGTATTAAAGTTAATGCCCATCCCCACAGACATAAAGAACAGCCCAAGAAGTAACCCCCTGAATGGCATGATATCAATTTCTGCCTGATGCCTGAATTCGGATTCAGCCATTAAAAGGCCTGCAATAAAGGCCCCCATAGCCATTGAAAGGCCGATATGCTCCATCAGCCAGCCAAAGCCGAGCACAAGCAGTAGCGCAAAACCTGTGAAAACCTCCGGGGTTTTGATGGCAGCAACCAGACGGAAAAGTGGGTTTATCGCAATTCTACCAATGAAAATAACACCAATGAGGATCACTATTGCTTCAAGAAGCGCGATACCAAAAGAGGCACCAAGGGTAACCTCGCCGCCAGCCAGTAAGGGCACAAGGGCCAATAGGGGCACAACAGCAAGGTCTTGCATCAGAAGGATGGCAAAGCCTGAACGTCCCCACTGTGTGGCCAGTTGGTTCTTTGCAGCAAGAAACTGTACACCGAAGGCAGTGCTGGATAAGGCAAGGCCTAATCCAATTAAAAGAGCCTGTCCCGCTTCAATACCTAAAAGGAGATGAGCTGCACCAAATAAGACAAGACCAGTGACAACAAGCTGGGCGCTGCCAAGCCCGAAAACCTGCTTGCGCATCACCCACAGCCGGGCAGGTTTCAGCTCTATGCCAATGAGGAATAAGAGAAAGATAACACCAAACTCACCTAGGTAGGCAATCTGTTGGGCATCTTGTATCAAACCAATACCCCATGGACCAATTAACATGCCGCCGACCAGATACCCCAATATGGTGCCGAGCCCCAACCGGGAAAATAGGGTGGCAGCAGCAACAGCGACTGCAATAAGGGCGAGAATTTCGAGAAGCATGGATTCCTGGTGCATGATTGCTTCGCATCCTTGGGAGAAAGGGGACCGCTTGGCTCTATCTAAGTTAGCATAAAGTCCTCTTCTCACAAGGTAAATGCCTCACTGAAATTTTGTTTCTGATGGCGTGACTTGTGCAAATCTGAAGTGGTTGCTACACTGAGTTGTATGTCGTGGAGAGGCATATTATGGTCAGATGGCACCGAAAATCAGCAGAAAGAGCCGAAAGCAGGGTGGTTCAGCCGCCACAGCCTCAGCGCGTGCGCTTGTCTGATCTATATGCTGAGAACTGGACAGCTATTTGTCGTTATCTTGAACGAAAGTTTGGTGCCGGGCCACCAGAGCCCGAGGATATGACACAAGCTGCTTTCGCTGCTTATGCGGCACTTGAGAAGCCAGAGGATGTGCAAAACCCACGTGCTTTCCTGTTTCGAACAGCTCATAATATTGCGCTCAAGCATATCCGGTATGATGCTGTGCGGCAGCGCCATGCGACCACACTGGTTGATACCTCAGAGTTTAATGCAGACAGGGACGATTTAACCCCGGAAAGGGTCATAGAAGCGAAGGAGCATTATACCATCGTGGAAAGCGTTCTTGAAAAAATGGCTCCAAAACGTCGCCGCATGTTAGTGTTGAGCCATCTGCATGACCTATCTTACGCCGAAATCTCCAGGCGGACCGGTGTGTCGCAAACGCAGGTGAAGCGTTTGGTGTCGCAGGGGTTGGTAGAGCTGAGGGATGCCCTGACGGAAGCGCAGGAAAAGGGTCAGGAAAGCGAGGGCCGTAATGCTTGAAGGCGCTAGAAATATGGCTGACATTGATCTGATCGCGGGTGATTGGCTACAGCGTCATCAGGCTGGAAGCTTAACCAGCTCTGACGAAAAAGAGCTGGAAGCATGGCTGGCGGCGGACGTTCGTCATGCCAGAGCTTATGCCAGCCTGTCTGATATGTCCTCAGCATTGCGTGGAATGCCTGGGCTTGCCCGTTTTGATGAAGAATTTGATAAGGCCGTGCCTGTATCGCTTTGGCAGCGGTTGGGCCCTGCTCTGTTCCCTGCCAAGCCTGTTTGGGCGCTGGCTATGATGGCTGTACTGGTGGCGGGGGCTTCCTGGTTTTTGTTCAGGCCGTATGGGGGCGACATAACGGCAGCCTACAGCACCAATGTGGCTGAAACGAGGGACATTGCACTTGCGGATGGGTCAATTCTCAGTTTGGGGGCCAAATCTACAGCTAAGGTACGCTTTTCTGGTGGTGAACGTACTGTTCACCTGCAAGAGGGGGAAGCTTTCTTCTCTGTGGCAAAAGAAGCAGGAAGGCCTTTTACTGTTAAGGTGGATGAAGCTGAGGTGAAGGTGCTTGGCACTCGCTTTAATGTGCATAAGGGCATAACCGGAGTTCGTGTTGCTGTGCTGGACGGCAGTGTGCAGGTGAGCAGTATAACAGGCCAAGCCGCGCCTATCCTCAAAGCTGGTGAGCAGGCGATGGCGGTTAAGTCGGGGCCTATCCAGGTTTCTTCCGTTTCTGCGCAGAGGGCAGGGGCTTGGCGCTCTGGCAGGCTGGTTTATGATGATGCCGCGCTTGTAGATGTAATAGCAGATGCCAACCGTTATTATCACAAGCAGATTGTGCTGGCCTCTCAGGAGTTGGGGGATATGCGCGTGTCTGCGTCTTTCAGCACAGACCAGATTGATCAGATGATTTATTCGCTGGCAGGCGGGCTGGAACTTGAGGTGCATTCAGGCAGCGCGGACACCCTCATCCTGTTGCCTGTAAAAAAGGATGGCTGATTAAGGTTTTGAATTTTAAAGAAAAATTCACAAATTTCCATTATTTTCAGAAAAAAGTGAAGTGACAGACGGACGATTGGCAGGGTTGAAGGGTCACACTATTGGAAGCAACAGGATGCCTTGCAGATGAAGGCAATGTTGCAGGGAATATTCTAGGGAGAGAAATAGATGAACCCCGAAATAGTGATAAAAAAGACCCGCAGAGGTTTAACTTCCTTCACCCGCATGATGGGCGCTGCATCTTTGTTTGCCATGGCTGCAGCCGCTCATGTTCAGGCTGATAGCAGCCTTATGGCTTTCGAAATTCCGGCGCAGCCGCTTTCCAAAGCATTACTGGCGTTTGCAGAGCAATCAGAAACGGCCGTTGTGGTTTCCCGCAAGCTGACAGATGGCCTTTCAGCCCCTGCTGTTTCCGGGCAGATGACGGCAGATCAGGCTCTGCAATCCCTATTGGATAGGTCTGGCCTTGCATACCACCGCAATGCCCAGGGCGGCATTGTGATTGCCCGGGCTTCCACCAATAACGGTGGTGCCACAGCAGAGGACAGTACTGCAGATAGCCCCGCTTTTGTGTTGGAAGAGATTATTGTAACAGCTACCCGCCGTGAAGCTAGCATGCAAGATATACCCATGAGTATTGCTGCCTATAGTGGAGACAAGCTAAAAGAAGGTAAGATTGATAATATTCAGGATCTTTCTTTTCTGGCGGCTGGATTGGATATCAATCTGTCTGGTCTTGGTGAGATGCGGATGACATTGAGGGGTATCTCTACGCCGATTGGAGGCCCCAGCGTAGAGGATGGTGTGGCTTTCCATCAGGATGGGGTATATTTGGCTGAACGGTCAGATCGCGCTATGGGCTTTTTTGATATTGATCGGATTGAGGTGTTGAGAGGCCCTCAGGGAACATTATATGGTCGAAATGCGACAGGCGGTGCTGTGAATGTGGTTACAAAAGCACCAACAGAGGAATTCGAAGCTGGCGGCAGTGCGACATTCGGTAATTATGATCTGGTAGAAACTGAAGGGTATGCCAGTGGCCCTCTGGTTGGTGACAAGCTGATGGGGCGGATTGCTTTTAAAACAACTGACAGAGATGGCTTTACCCCAAACTTGTATGATGGAGATGCATTGGATGATGCAGATTTTGCAGGTGTCAGGGCTAAGCTGCGTTATGAGCCTTCCGCCGATTTTAGACTGGATATTACGGCTGATTTTAACCGAGATAATCGTCGTCCGCAGAATATTCGTACGAGGGGCCATTTAGGAACACCTGCAAAGACTGAAACAGCGTCTGGAGAGAATTTTCCAGAAGGACGTGCTGTTAGTTTGGATGGTTATAGCTCTCAAAAGCGCGAAGCATGGGGCTTGAGCGCCAAAATGGATTGGGACTTGGGCTCCATTACCGCTACTTCTCTGACAGCTTACCGTGATACTGTTCGTACCTATGATGTTGATGCTGATTCCGGGCCTGGGGTTGTAATCCAGAACCGTATCGTTCAGGAAGGAGAGCAATTTTCTCAGGAAGTAACTCTGGCGTCTAATGGTGACAGCCAACTGGAATGGGTGGGCGGCCTTTTCTATTTTTGGGGTGAGCAGCCCAGAATAAATTATGTGCCCTTATTTTTGCTAGACACCGTCTATGACTTTGTTGGGTACAATGAGACAAGTGCTTTGTCGGTCTTTGGTGAAGCCAGTTATCCCCTGGTTGAAAAACTGACTGTCACTTTGGGGGGACGGTATAGTTATGAAAAGAAATCCGGGTGGCAAGCGATCGAGATTTTTGGCAATTCAAGGTCACAAGAACTGGAGGATAGCTGGAGTACATTCACACCAAAAGCGGCAGTAAGCTATGCTTTCAGTGATGATGTTTCAGCCTATCTAACCATAAGCCGGGGGTTCAAATCCGGAGGTTTCAATCTGGTTGGTACTTTCCAGGAGAGTGGGTATGAACCTGAAGAGGTGACCAACTATGAAGTGGGAGTGAAAACCTCTCTTATGGGTGGTCGCATCAGGGCTAACCTTTCGGCCTTCTATATGGATTATAGTAATTTGCAGGTTTCTTCAGTTGTGATTGGCGAAGGGGGGGTCTCTACTTTCCCCATTAACAATGCAGCCAAGGCTACCATTCAGGGCATAGAATTCGATTTTAACGCTGATTTGAGTGAAAGTTTCTCAATCGATGGGAATGTCTCCTTATTGGATGCAGCTTATGAAGAGTTTCCCAATGCGCCGCAATTTGGCGTGCCTGTTGATGTTGCCGGGAACAGGCTTCCTGAAACAGCGAAGGTAATTTTAAATGTTGCAGCCAATTATACAGTGCCGGTTGGTGATTGGGGAAGTGCAACATTGCGCGGCGCTTATGCTTACAAGAGCAAAATGTTTTTTGATCCTTTCGAGAATCCTCTCGTCTCCCAGGATGCATTTGGCATGTTGGATGCCCGGCTAACCTTTGAAGAAGCTGATGGAAAGTGGAATGTTGCTCTATGGGGTAAAAACCTGACTGATGAGCTTATAGCGGCGAGTAAAAGCGAGGCTGTTAGTGGGTTAACGGGTAATACAGTAGGGACCAATTATCTTGCTCCCCGCACATATGGCATCACGGTCGGCTATCGATTCTAGTTTGCCTTGATGCTAAACAGAACAGGCGAAGCCTTACGGGGCTTCGCCTTTATTTTATCTCCATTCTTCCATCGATGCAGATCGCGCAGTGCTTGTTTTCTGTTTGGCTCTTAAAAGTACGTGAATACGAACTTTAATCATCAGACTTGCCTGATGCCTGCTTTTTGCGGTATGGCGTGAATAAAGGGTGCATATGCTATGCTGAACCATTGTTTGGGGAGAGAAGGTAAAATAATGAGCTCAAAACTAATTTTAGACAGCCTGGAATCAGATTTAATACCGGGTGCCATTGAATATGCGGTGTTGCTACCGGAGGGGTATGACCCTGAAGGGGAGCCCCTTCCTTTGCTGATCAACATGCACGGTGGCGGGTTGGACCGCAACTATTTGGCAGAGCCTGAAGTGATTGGTATTTATGAGAAATTATGGGCGGAGGGTGCACTACCGCCGATGGTGGTTGCCTGCTACACAGCCCGTGGTGGTTGGCACATGAACTATAAAGACGGGTCTGAAATGTGGGAAGATTTCTACTTCGAATTTGCCGAGTTCATGCAGAACAATTATAATGTTGGCAAAGGGGCTGAGTATATTTACCTCACCGGTATATCCATGGGGGCCATGGGTTCCATGCGTCTGACACTCAAGTATCCTGAGCGTATCGCCGCTGTGGCGGCCATGGAAGGGGTGATTAACCCTGTCTTGAATTATGATGATCTGCAGCCACGCAATTATGGCATGCAGCATAATGGCGGGCCAGAGCTGCAAGGCCCGCGCTGGGGCTGGCCGGTGGATAAAGATCATTATCACGCCAATAACCACGCCAATATCGCCGAGAATAATGCCGAGGCGATCCGCAAGGCTGCGCCGGGCCTCTATCTGGAATGTGGAGACAGGGATTATTACAATGCCCATGACGGGGCCGAATTTCTGCACCGTGTGCTGTGGGAAAACCATATCGAGCATGAATATCGCCTGCTGAGGAACTGTGACCATGTCGGGTCATCCCTCGTTTGGCGGGTGGAAGATGCTCATCGTTTTCTGGGCCGTGAAGCCAAAAGGCGCATCAACCCGCAGCCCTTGCCTGAACCCACCGCAGCCCAGCAGGATTATATGAATAGGGCCTATAAGGGATTGGTGACAGCCCCGCCAACAGCGGCAGAGAAGCTTGGCCTCAGTGATGAGGAAACCATTCTGGCGCATCGTCGCTCTCTGCCCAAGTTCCTGGCGGATTATGCGGATGACCCAACTGGCGGGCCGTTTAGGAAAGCCCTTTAGTTCTTTGTAGCTTTTTCAAAGGCCCGGCACTGTGTCGGGCCTTTTTATGTCTGATGTATCTTAGGTTCAAAATTTCCCGTGTGAGCCTCGCTGAAAACGCGGTACAATAAATTTCAAAAAAAATGTAAGAAATATGTTTGTCGTTCGTCCTTACTTTTTGACGTGGGCACTCAGGTGTTTGGTGCCGCGGGAAACTTGGATCATAAGGTGCGCACATGCCCTTGCCGGAACAGACAGATGATGAATGGTTCATAAGCGCCGTGCTGCCGCACAAGCCCGCGCTTATCCGTTATATTCACCGCCACTGGCCTGATAACCCTTCTGACGTGCTTGATATTTGCCAGGAGGTGCTCACCCGGGTTTATACAGCGGCGGCGAAAGAACGGCCCGAGCATATCAAGGCTTTCATGTTCAGTGTGGCGCAGCATCTGCTGTGTGATCTGGTGCGTCGGGCGCAGGTGGTGCGCATCGATATGGCCGTGGATATGGAAGCTCTGCCTGTGGCGGCTGATGAGGTAAGTGTGGAAGAGCGGCTTTCTTCCCGGCAGGAGCTCAGGCAGTTGCAGGAGGCGATGCAATCCATGCCGAAAAAGCGCAGGGCTGTGATTGAGATGCGGCGTATCCACGGTCTCTCACAAAAAGAAACAGCTAAAAAACTGGGGATGACAGAAGCAGCGGTGCAGGTGCATGTGCACAGGGGTGTCTGCCATTTGGCAGATGCCATGCGCCATGTATCGGACATCGCAGCAGCGAGATTGAAGCGAATGAAACAGCGTGGCGGAAAGGGTAAGCCATGACCCAGATGAACGAGAATATAAACCTGCCGTCTCATGATGTGCTGGAAGAAGAGGCAGGTTATTGGCTTTCCTGCCTTGATGCTGCGGCGGCAGAGGGGGGGCTTGACCAAAATCTTGAAATCAGCCTTGATCGCTATGCTGCAAAGGATGCCGAGTTTGCGGTGTGGTTATCGCAGTCAGCGAGTCACCGGGTCGCGCTTCTTAGCCTGATTTCCGTTTGGCGCAGGGCGGAACGCCTGAAGGCTCTGCCTCCTGAGAGAGGGACTGTTGTTGAAATGCCTGCAAAACGGAAAGTGCCTGCCGCCAAAGTGTGGGCTGTTGCCGCTTCTCTGTTATTCGCCGCCATAGGGGCAGGTTTATACATGCAGGCCCCAGTGCCACAGGTTTACCAAACAGCTCGGGGCGCCCAGGAACTGGTCCCCATGCCGGATGGCTCTCGCATGGAACTGAATTCTGACACCAGGGTAGCGGTGGATATGCGGCGTGATATGCGCCTTATCACGCTTGAAAAGGGGGAAGCTTTTTTCAGTGTCAGCTCCGATAGCAAGCGTCCCTTTAAAGTGAAATCTGGTGATCAGGTCGTGACCGTTTTGGGCACGTCCTTCAGTGTGCATCAGCGCGCATCCGGCATTGAGGTTATGGTGCTTGAGGGCCGCGTGCGGGTGGAGGATAAGGATGCTACCATAAAACCTGCCGTTCTTAGGGCGGGGGATATCGCGAAGGCGGATGGACATAGGCTGGCGGTTAGAAACGCGAACCGGGAGCAGGTAGAAAAACACCTGAGTTGGCGAGAGGGCTATCTAGTGTTTGATGAAAGCCCGCTTGCTGAGGCTTTTGCTGAGTTTAACCGTTATCATGACACACAACTGGTGCTGAACAGCGCCTCTTTGGCGGAGATTCCCTTAAGTGGCAAATTCAAGATTGAAAGTTTTGATGCCTTTGTGGGCTTTTTGGAAGATGGCTTTAACTTTAATGTGGCGCGTATAGATGGGAAAATTCTTGTCTCTGACCCTGATTTTAAAGAATGATAGCAAGACGTGGATACCCCGCCTGTGCGGGATATGACGAGTGGCGTAATTGTAAGGCTTTTCTCTATCATCATGGCCCTATTTAGTTGGGCCATCCATGGTTTTCTCCGCCGTTTTTGTCCGTTTATGAAAAGGATGAGGGGTAAGTTTCTGACAAAAATAGGCATAGCTAAAAAAACAATGTAAGATTTCCATTCATCGTTCGTCCTTCAGGAACATTGATAACTCAAAATCAAAAACTCTATGAAGGGAGAGGGGAAGATGATGAAAACAAGTGGTTTTAAAATGGCGTTGATAGCAGGGGCAAGCTTCGCTGCCATCATGTGTTCTGCCGGTGCGATGGCGGAAGAGGGGGCAGTGAAAAGCTTTGATATCCCTCAGGGGGATTTGAAAGCTGCGCTCACGGCCTATATTCGCCAATCCGGCAAGGAACTGATTTTCAGGGATGACCAGATACGCGGACTGACCACAGAAGGCGTGCAGGGAATGCTTAGCACCTCGGATGCTCTCTCCCGCCTGCTTGAAGGCTCTCAGCTTAAAGTGAAGGAAAATCCCTCCGGCCCACTGCTGATTATTGCCGATAAATCCGGTGCCATGGATGCAGGCACCTCTGGCGCGGACGACAGCCAGGAAAATACCTTCGTACTGGAAGAGATTATTGTGACGGCGACCCGCCGCGCTGAAAGTTTGCAGGATGTGCCGATTGCTATTTCTGCATTAACGCCTCAACTGATTGAGCGGCAAGGTATCGAAAACTTTGCCGATTACGCTCGGCAGGTGCCTGGCCTAAACCTTAATCAGGGTTCAAAAAACGAAGCTTCTCTTTTTACAATAAGGGGTATTGGCACTGGGGTAACAGGGAGTTCTCTTCAGAAGACAGTATCTGTTTATATTGATGAAGTTCCCGTCTCTAACCTGGGTATCGTTGAACCGGACCTCAGGCTTTATGATGTAGAGCGTGTTGAAGTGTTAAGAGGGCCTCAAGGGACGTTATTTGGGTCAGGGTCGCTTGCTGGGGCGGTTCGTGTTATTACCAAAAAAGCTGATACCAGTGGTTTTGATGCTTCTGCGTTGGTGGATTTAGGGCTAACTGGCAGTGATTCTTTTCGTCAGCGCTATAATGGTATGGTCAACCTTCCCATTGTAGAGGATAAATTGGCGGCGAGGGTAGTAGGCTATCTTCGTAATGAAGAAGGTTATGTGGATGACGTAAGCCGTAATATTGATAACATTGATACAATAAAGGATTGGGGAGTGCGCACATCAGTGCGTTGGCAGCCTACCGAGCGCTTCAACGCTACCTTCGGTATGATCTACGAAGAAAGTGAACCGCAGGATTTATCTCTTTTTAATCCGGCATTGGGAAAACACAAGGCAAGTTGGTTTATATCGAACAGGGCATCTTCCGAGTTAGCACTCTATAATGCGACGTTGGAATACGACCTGGATTGGGCCACCCTGAGTTCGTCTACAAACTATGCAGACACCAGTGAATTAAACTTGCTCGACATTTCAGGCGTAGTAGGCAGTGCTTTTGGTCTAGGGTTGAGATTGCCTCAGGAAGGACAGACTATTGTTCAGGAATTGCGCCTGGTTTCTACAACGGACTCGAAGGTGGAATGGGTCTTAGGCGGCTTCTTTCTGAAAAGGAATGAAGATACAGTCAGCGAATTGTTTACTACAGATGAGTTTCTGGAAAGTGCTGGGATTTCCGGGCTGCCGGATGCGACGACAAACAGCACACACTCTACAACAGAGGTGAGAGAAATCGCCGCTTACGGGGAATTGTCATATCACTTGACGGATACACTTACACTTCTTGGTGGGCTAAGGTATGCAGAATTTGAAGTTTCTAGCACAGTTCATGGAGATAGGGGATTCGGCTCCAATTTCTTTGCCTTAGCTTTTGGTGGCGGGGGAAACGCAACGCTGACAGATGTTGCCGAGTCTGTTACAGCCACTGGAAAGTTGCACAAACTGACCAAAAAAATAAGCCTGACATGGCAGCCGAATGAAGACCAAACCTATTATGCGCTCGTTTCTGAAGGTTTTAGGATTGGGCAACCAAATGCTCTTGTGAACGGTGGTGTGAGTTTGCGTGATCCAAACGATTTGGTTATTCCTCCATTAGGGAGTTCGGATACCTTATGGAACTATGAAATCGGGGCAAAAACCTATTGGTTAGACAAACGCCTCAAAGTGAATTTGGCACTTTATTATATAGATTGGTCAGACATTCAATTGCAGGCAAGGCGCCCTTCCGATGCAGTCCTGTTTGTTACCAATGCAGGGCAGGCTGTTTCAAAAGGCGTTGAACTGGAGGCACTCGCTACCCCGAATAAGGCTTGGGAATTTGGTCTCAATCTCACCATACAGGAAGCAAAGATTACCAGCCTGTCAGCTGAAGAAGCTTTGATAACCGGTGCTGTGGATGGTGGGCGCCTGTTGACTCCTGATTTTCAGATAGCGGGGCATGTTCAGTACACATGGGATCTGGATGATGGCACTGAAATTTATGCGAGGGCAGACGCCCAGCATGTGGGTTCCTATCCGAATCTTTTTCCCAATGTATCAGGGAGAGGTACTCCAAATGGTGATTTAGCCTACACAGATGCTTATCAGAATGTGAATGCCAGTGTAGGTTGGGTTGGTGATAAAATTACTGTGGCAGCCTATGTTGAGAATTTACTCAATAATGATGACTATGTATATGTTTTGAACGCCTCTACCCTGCCTAATAAATTTGGGACGTTGAGGCCGCGCACCTTTGGCATAAGGGCAAGCTGGAAGTATTAATATTATCAGCAAGATTGCAGGGCCGTGTATGCGGCCCTGTTTGCTTGAAGGCTTATGAGCAGAATAGCTTCTTGATAGCAGAGAAAGCCGCCCGGATGCTTTGGGCGGCACCGCCCTTTTCAACAAGAGCAGTATCAATATTGATACTGCTCATATCATTCACGATCACGGCTACTTTCTTGCCTTCGCGGTTGTTGAGTACATGATTAAACAATGTGGCTTTTCCAGCCCCTGGGAAGCCAGAGAGAACAGTGGCAGGAAGTTTTTATTAACGGATCGGAGCCTGTAAACAGCCTTCTTGATTTCATCAATGTTACAATATAACAATTTTGTATTGGGTAATTTTGAAATTGCAAGAGGCTAAAGACATGACTGATTTTTTTACTAAAGATATGGCCGAAAGCTACGATCAAAGAAACAAGAAGCTTGCGTCTATCGCCGACAATATGCATTTTCACATTCGCCTTGTGCTTCATGACCTACCGTCTAAGGCTCGGATATTATGTGTTGGGGTGGGAACCGGGGCTGAAATTTTGTCTCTTTCCAAAGAATATCCGAAATGGTCTTTTGTCGGCGTTGATCCATCCGCACCCATGCTCGATGTTTGTCGGCAGCGCTTAGAGGAAGCGGGTATAATCGATCGCTGCGAGCTGATGCATGGATATGTAGAAGATTTACCTTATGAAGAAGAATTCGATGCCGTCCTCAGCATTCTTGTCGCGCACTTCATCAAACACTCGGAGAGGCAGAATTTTTATCAAAACATTCATCAACAGCTAAAAATAGATGGTTATTTCGTTAGCACAGAGATTAGCCTTGATATGGATGCTCCTGATTTTCCGTTTATGTTCGAAAACTGGAAACAGGTGCAAAAGCTGATGGGGGCTTCGCCAGAGCAGCTTGCCTCACTTCTTGTCACGTTACGGGAAACGCTAGGGGTTGTATCTCCGACAGAAACAGAACGTCTTCTTTGTGATAGCGGATTTGCTGTTCCGGTTCGATTTTATCAGGCGTTCGCCATTCATGGCTGGTATTGTAAAAAGAGCGGATAAAAGGGGCGCGCATGCTTTTTGAAATAGAGGAATTTGGAATATGAAGCCGATGGGCGCCCTATTCTAGGCAATAGAAGCTTAAGTGTTGAGGCGGGGCGCATTTATTGCTGCTTGGATCACCCGGCTGTGGCAAGACAACGCTTGTGAACTGGGCATGAAGAGCTTGCTATGGGAAAAACAAGCTGCAACTGAATGTGACAGGCTTATATAACGATTATTCGGACAAGCAGGAAAGACAAACGGCACCCGATGGCGGCGGGTCTTTTGTTACCAACGCAGGCTCAGCAACTATCTATGGTATAGAGACAGAAATTTTATCTCGTCCTATTCCAGAACTGGAACTGACTGCCATGGTGTCATATCTGCATGCCAGATATGATGAATTCCTGAATGCTATTGATCAATCCCATGAGGCCGTTACATCTGACCCACAGGATCTGAGTAGGTAATGTTTTACCCCGTTCCCCTGAGTGGAAAATTAATCTGAATACGCCCTAATTATTGAGAAGCAGAATGCAGTAGCTTTTTGATAGCCGCGAAGGTGGCGCGGATGCTTTGGGCGGCTCCGCCTGCCTGCTGGCCGGGTAGGGTTTCAAATTGCCAGGCCACCAGGTCTGTGTGGGCCCATTTTATGCCTTCACTTACAAAGCGCTGCAGGTATAGCCCGGCAGTGATGGCCCCTGCGAAGGCAAAACCTTCTGTGATATTATTCAGGTCTGCCACTTTACTGTTTAGCTTTTTATCATAGGGTGCCCAAAGCGGAAGCCGCCAGATCGGGTCACCAGTTTCATTTGCAGCCTTTTCCAAGGCGTTCCAGAGAGTATCATCATTGGTCATCACGGCGGGCAAATCTGGCCCCAGAGCCACACGGGCCGCACCGGTAAGGGTAGCAAAATCCAGAAGCAGGTCTGGTGCGTCTTCGCACGCCAGCGCGAGTGCATCACACAGGATCACCCGGCCTTCTGCATCCGTGTTGCCAATTTCCACCGTCAGGCCTTTGCGGGTGCGCACTATATCACCGGGACGGTAGCTGTTGCCTGCAACGGCATTTTCAACAGCGGGCACCAGAAGGCGCAGGCGCACAGGTAGCTCGGCGGCCATGATCATGCTGGCAAGGCCAATAGCATTGGCGGCCCCACCCATATCTTTTTTCATCAGCCGCATGGAGGAACCGGGTTTGATATCCAGCCCGCCGGTATCATAACACACGCCTTTGCCTACAAGGGTGAGGGCAGGGTTTGTCTCATCGCCCCAGTTCAGCTCGATTAGCCGTGGTTCCCGGCCCTCGGCGGCGGCGCGGCCCACCGTGTGGATAGCCGGGAAATTCTCTTTTAACAGGTCATCGCCAATAATGGCCGTGCAGGTGGCGCTATGGGTGGCAGCCAGTTCCTCAATGGCGGCTTGCAGGTCAGCCGGGCCCAGGTCATCCGTTGGGGTGTTCACCAGATCACGCACCAGGGCATAGGCTTCTGCCTCCCGCAGCACAGCTTCAATATCCACACTATCTGGCAGGATGAGAACACGCTCTTTCATCGGTTCTTTGTCAGAGCGATAACGATCATAGCTATAATGCGCCAGGCACCAACCAAAGGCAGCCGCTGTTAGAACTGCAGGGTCAGCAATGCCTTCTATAGTGTAGGTGCCGACTGCTAGCTGTTCACATGCGCCAGCCAGCCACCATGGGGTGGTGGCACTGGGGGAGGTGCCGCCCAGGCTCACCAAAATTTTGCTGATAGTGCCGTTGCCGTCTGGAATGCGGCAAAGGCCTTCTGTATCAGCGGAAAAACCATTCGCTTCCGCCCACGCTTTTTTAGCCTCAGGCAGCTCAGCCAGGCTTTCCTCCGTTATGACTTCCAGAGGGATGATGCGTTCGGCATCCTTTTCAGTGGTGAGCAGGTTGGCATAGCGTGACACATTCATTCTCCGTTTAGGGCTGCTGTCATTGGTCGCTATTCTCTGCCATCACATGCCTTTTGCAAGCAGAATATTGGGTCTTTTTTCGTTCTTTGTAATTTTTTTCTTTCGATTGATATGGCTCATGCGTCTCACCTTCGTCAGGGAATGTCAGATTGTGGCAATAGAGGACAGGATCAGCTATCATGATGGTCGCCAGAGGGAAGAGATCGGCAGCAATAAAGGACAGAGCAGATTTGGCTGAGGGGCCCGAGACAAAAAACACGAACAGCTTTCAGTTGGAGCAGCTTTATAGGCGCTACCGGGCTGAAATCTTTCGCTATGTGCGCTCTCAGTTTGGCCTTGGTCCGCCCGACCCGGAGGATGTGGTGCAGGCCACTTTTGCCAATTTCGCGACGCAAAAAGATGTAGACGTGGTTGAAAATCCGCGCGCATTTCTTTATCGCGCGGCCCATAATATCGCTGTTAGCCAGCGGCGCAAATTAAGCACCCAGGCCCTGTATGTGGCGGCGCAGAAGCAGGAAGACAAGGCGAGTACTGTTGTTGAAATCAGCCCGGAGCGAGAGCTGCTGGCGAGGCAGGAGCTGAAAACGCTGGAACAGGCCATACAGCAATTGCCCAAACGGGACCGCACCTTCCTTTTGCTCAATAGGTTAGAGAATGTGCCCTTTGCGGAAATCGGCCGCAGAACCGGCATGACAGGCGCTGGCGTGCGGTTGATTGTTAAAAATGCACTAGAGGCCTGCCATAAGGCCATCAGGCAGGCAGAGCTGCAACGCGAGGCACAAAGTCAGCTTTCCCTTCATAAGGAGATGTCAGATGACAAGAGCAAAACCTGATAGGGGAGAGGAGGTTATGCCACAGACAGCCAGTGATTGGGTGGTGACCCTCAGCTCGGGTGATATGTCTGATGCTGACATGGCAGCCTTTGAACTATGGCTGAAAGATGCAGGCAACAGAGCATCCTTCGATGATATGGAAAAAAGCTGGGCGGCCATTGGCCTGATCCCGAGCTTGCAGGGCAGCGTGAGCATGGATGACCTTGATGAGTTCAGGGTGGATGCCTCGCCGAAGGTGGTGCCTCTGCGAAGGCGCTGGGGGGCCTGGGGCGTGGCAATTGCCGCAGTGGTTGCTCTTGCTGTTGTCACTGTTCTGATGCTACCACCCTTCAAGCCTGACGTGAGCACTTACAGCACGGGAACAGGGGAGCTGAAAACAGTGCAACTGGCGGATGGCAGCCTTATTTCACTGGGTGCTAGATCTGAACTGCGGGTTAGCTATAGTGAGAAGAAGCGTCAGATCGCTCTGTTGAGCGGGGAAGCTTTTTTTGATGTGATGAAAAATAGCGAAGCCCCATTTGTGGTGCAAACGGGGGACACCTATGTGCATGTGCTGGGCACCAGCTTTGACGTGAAGTCGGCAGGTGGTGTTGTGCGTGTGTCTGTGGCGGAGGGGCGTGTCGCAGTAGCAAAGGCTGCCCTGTTGCCCTCGCAGGGATATACTACCCTTGATGCCGGGCAGCGGCTGAAGCTGGTTGGCGGCAAAGAGGGCACGGTAGAAGCCATCAGCAGGCACCTGCCGGGGGCGTGGCGCAGTGGGCGGCTGACATATGAAGATACACCGCTTGGTGAAATACTCTCTGATGCAAGGCGTTATTATCCGGGCGAGATTAGCCTGGCCACGGATGATCTTGCCGATATGCGGGTGACAGCCTCTTTTCAGAGCAGCCGTATCCCCGAGATGTTAAAGCGGCTGGAAGACACACTCCCTGTTCGTTTGCAGAAAACTGAGGAAGGTAACATTGTGATCAGAAAAGCCATGGCGAATGAATGATTTGAAAAAAATACTTTCGATTTGAGACCCTGATGCGTCTCTCATAAACACCGGCCATTTGGAGAGAAAAAAGGCTCTTTTAAACTGCCGGTTAACACAAAGTGCGTATCAGGGAAGATTGAAGGGAAAGAGGATGAGTTTCACACGCAGACAATTGAAAAAGGTAAGCCGTTTCACGGCAGCCTCTGCCATGGTGCTGGTGGCCGGTAGCCTAAGCGTGCAAGCAGAAGAAATGCAGCAATTTAATATTGCGGCCCAGCCTGTATCAAAAGCGCTGATTGAGTTTTCATTGGTGACAGGTGTTGATGTTGTGGTCTCTAGCGGGTTGGTGAAGGGCCAAAATGCCCCGGCGCTTGTGGGTGCAATGACCGCGAGAGAAGGGCTGGAACGGTTGGTGGCAGGCACAGGCCTGCAAGTGGAAGAAACATCCGATGGCGCGCTGAAGCTGGTGCGGCAGGTTTCAGATGCTGGTGAGGCTAATACAGCAGAAGAGGATGTTTCTTTCGTGCTGGAAGAAATTATCGTGACGGCTGAGAAACGAGCAGAAAGCCTGCAGGATATACCGATTGCGATTTCTGCTTTTTCCGGTGAGCGTATGAAAAGTGCAGGTGTGGAAGGCGTTTATAGTTTGAAACAATTGGCGCCAAGCTTGCAAGTTGGTGGTGGATTTACCGCCAATACTTTTGTTTCTATCCGTGGTATCGGGTCAGAAGTACCAAGTATTGGCGGAGAAGCTGGTGTGGCCATTGCACAGGACGGGGTGGTTTTCGGTCGTGCTGTTTTTTTTGATGCTGACTTCCTAGATACAGAGCGGGTTGAGGTTCTGCGTGGCCCGCAGGGAACTATCTCTGGTAGAAATGCGACGGGTGGTGGTATTAATATTTATTCCCGACGTCCGACAGAAGAATTTGAAGCAGGTCTTAAAGTTACCATCGGCAATTATGATCGTTTTGCAACAGAAGGTTATCTGAGTGGTCCGCTGATAGAGGACAAAATATCAGCTCGGATCGCGTTTAGCACAGATGATGCCGATGGCTGGATAAAGAATACCTATTTGGACGAAGAGATTGAAACCAGAAATAAAGTACATGCCCGTGCATCTTTTCTGGTGAATGCATCAGATAATCTTGAGGCTCTTTTGGTGTTTGAAGCTATTAATGATAAATCAACCCCTCAAGGTGCACTGTCACTTGGAAAGGTTCGTCCCAGTCTGCCATCTCAGGAAGAGTTTTTCAATGTGAAGGGACCGGACCTGAACAATCTTGAATATGAAGGTGACTTAACGTCATTTGGCGCAAAAGAACAATATGGCGCAACAATGGGTTTGACGTGGGATGTTTCTTCGTTTGTTACACTGAAATCAACTACAGGATATTGGTCCGTTAATATGGAAGGGTCATCTGATTATGATGGTATCATCACACCATTAAATCAAAACCCATTTTACCTATATGATGTTGAACAGTTTACACAGGAGTTAACTTTAACTGCTGATTTAACCGATAGGTTGGACCTGATTCTTGGGGGGCTGTATCTGGATGATAGGGCAAAACATGCACTTACATTTGTTTCCGAGCCAACAGGTATTCAGTCTTATGAGGTGGATATACATCAAAACCTTGTGAGTTACTCGGCGTATGGTCAATTAAGATATCGCCTTACAGATGATTTACGTATATCGGCAGGGGTTCGATACACCCATGACAAGAAAAATTATGCGGATCATCAGATATATAATAATCTTGATTTGGGGCCAATATCGGATGAAAAGGCTTGGAATGCCATTACGCCTCGTGTTGCTATTGACTATGCAGTCAATGATGATCTGACCTTGTTCGTTAATGTCGCCAAAGGGTTTAAGGCTGGTGGATTCGCGACATATGCCAGCCCGATCGATGAGTTTAATCCAGAATATGTCTGGAATTATGAGGCCGGATTGAAAGCCAGCTTGCTGGGGGATAGGCTTCGCGGTTCTATTACGGGCTTCTATGCGGACTATACAGATTTACAGCAGAATGTGTTTGGTAATAAAGATAGTGTTTTGCCGACTATTGAGAATGCGGCAAGAGCAAAAATATCGGGTCTTGAATTTGAGGTTGAAGCGCTGGTTTCTAATGAACTGCGTTTGAATACGGCTCTAACATGGTTGGATGCAAAATTTAAAGACCTACATACGTCAGATTCCATTTTCCCGGAGCTGGGTGAATTTAATCCGACGACAGGATTGAATGTGCGTGATCTTTCAGGAAACAGGTTAGCCCGTTCGCCTGAATGGCAGTTTAATATTGGTCTGGAATATTCGGTACCTGTATTTACCAGTTTAGTGACCACGTTACGGGCTGATTATCAATGGCAGGATCGTATGTTCTTCAGCTTCTTTAACCACGATGCCGTGTCGCAGGATAGTTATGGGTTACTCAATCTACAAGTTTCACTATCTGATGATAGGGATGATTGGCAACTGACAGCGTTTGTTAGAAATGTGTTTGATGAACGCTATTTATCCACAGTGCATACGAGTGGTCTTATCATACCCACAATACAAGGAGATATAGGCGAACCTCGTATGTACGGGGTAAGCCTAGCCTACAATTTCTAGCTCTGCACCTGTTAGCATATAAGGCAGAGCTACCTATGGGTAGCTCTGTCCGGAAGAAGCATAATAGGAGATAGCCTATGTACAAGATTTATGGATATCAGCTGGCTAAAATCAGCATGTTTTTGGGGTTAATCATGGGAACAGATGTGACTGTAGCTCAATCGCCTGAGACGACAATAGAGGATATCACCTTTTATATGGGGCATGAAAAGCCTACCCCGGAATTAGCTTTAATAGAGAAATATATGGCTGCATTTTACTCTGTTAATTCTGAATATCTGAATGCGGAACCATCAAATGTACAAGGCTCCAGAGCTGTACTAAGGGCATACCACTTTTTATCTGATAAGCCGGAAGTTGATGTTAAAATTGAAGCTGTCAAGGTGGCAGGCTGCCCAGCTGAGTGGATATTTAAGCCAGGTGCCAACATTAAAAGACGAGTGCTGTATCTGCATGGCGGGGCTTATGTGGCGGGTGACCCAAGGGATTATGCTCGTGGTATGTTATCTTGGCTGGCGGCCTCATGTGATTGCGCTATCCTTGCCGTAGATTATCGCAAGGCACCAGAGCATCCCTTTCCCGCAGCACTTGATGATGCTGTAGCAAGCTATGCTTATGTCATAGAAAATGGTCCTGATGGCGCAGAGCCAGCCGACAGAGCTTTCATTGCAGGTGACTCTGCAGGGGGTGGTCTTACGCTGGCAACAGCCTACCAGATTAGGGACAAAGCGATGCGTCTGCCTGATGCACTTGTGCCCATTGCTGCTTGGTCTGATGTTTGGTGGGGCAAAAATGGGGATGCACTTGATGAAGGTGTGTTGAAAACTGGCAGGACATATGCGGCAATGTATATTGCCGATGACCGCTTTGATAACCCTCTGATCTCACCTCTTTATGGTGATCCTGCAGGCCTGCCTCCGATGTTGCTGCAGATTGGTAGCGTTGACTTTAATTTGCAGGATAATATTGATTATGCAGAGAAGGCGATGGCTGCTGGTGTAGATGTGAGATTGGAGATATGGCATCATATGCCTCATGTTTGGCAGGCTTTTGCCCCTTTTTTACCAGATGCGACAGAAGCCATAGGGGCAATATCTCTCTATTTAAGTAAATGGGATTAAAAATGGTGTTTTTGCGAACAATATGTTTGATAAACGATATTTTTTGCATGGGTCCAAATCCTGGGACAAGTTACAGCAGTGACGATTTTAATGTCGGCGCACCACGCATTTATAGCATTAGCCTGGCCTATAAATCCTGACATGGCCTGACAGCTATGTTTTGAAAACATAAAGAGGACCCTTATAATTGGGTTCCTCTTTCCTTATTGACATTTCCCCTCCTTATGGAACAGCCTGTTGAAAAGAAAACCGTTGGCTCTTATGCCAATATGACGACAGCAAAATGGGCATGGGGCACAATGCATAGTGATGGAAAATACCGTCTGGATTCTGCCTATATTCGTGGCTTTCTGAGGGGAGCTGTTTTGCAGGGCATTGACCCTTATGATGTGCTCAGGCGCATAGGGCTGGACCCTTCAGTTTATGATGATCCGGATGCGATGGTTGATGAACAGCAGTTTTCTCGTCTGCTCGTCACGCTTAGTCGGGATATGGATGATTCATATATGGGGTTCACGGAATATCCGAACCGTGCTTCCATGATGAAATATATTTTAGCCACCTATCCCAAAAACAAAAACCTGCGGGATGCAATCAGTCGTATCAACAATGTTCGCACGGCTTTTCGCTATGATGTTACCTTTGATTACCTGGAAGATGAGGAGCGAGATGAATATACATTCATCATCTATCTCAAATTGAGGAAGGAAGTTGACGAGCGGCTGATGTATTGGTTTCGGCTGGTGTCTAATTACAAATATCAGTGTGCGATGATTAACAGGCATATCAAGTTGAAGCGTGTCTGCTTTTCATTTCCAAAACCGGAGTTCGATATCAGCAGATCGGAAGAG
>JBNKGK010000010.1:0-23070 GCA_050289785.1 Kordiimonas sp. | reverse complement strand
GTTCGCGTTCGCAGCCTGCAGCTAAGGAACCATGTGCGTCTGGAATGTTCTCGAACGAAGCCGCCGGCGAAGGTTTCGAATTTTCGGGCGGCGCGTAAGGATCCAGAGAGAGAGAGAGACATCATTTCGGCTGGCAGCGGAAACAGCAAGGCGCATATGAGCCTCTGTAAGCTGTTTAAGAGCGTGCTCATCACGCTCCAATTGCCAGGACAGAGCAAGCTCAGCTTCTTCTTCACGATCCAGCATCGGTGCCCGCATCGCAAAACGAATTAACCGACGGTCTTCACTACTTGCCCAATTTGCCCAACCCATGGCTCCCTCCATTTAATGGTACGCATTATAATGACTTTTTTTAAAAGTACAGCATTTTTTTTATGACGTTTTCGTGAGAGCCCAAAAAACAAAAACACCCGGCTTCTGAAAACCGGGTGTTTTTCAATGAGATAGCAATGTTTTTTGATTAGGCTGCCAGCTCTTTTTCCAGCTTAACCATCGCGGCCTTTTCATCAATATCTTCAACAGCAGCCAACTCACGAGCCAATCGACCAAGGGCCGACTCATAGATTTGACGTTCACTATAAGATTGCTCAGGCTGATCAGCACCCCGATGCAAATCACGCACAACTTCTGCAATTGAAACCAGATCACCAGAATTGATCTTTGCTTCATATTCCTGAGCTCGCCTGCTCCACATTGTCCGTTTGATACGTGCCTTGCCCTTCAGCGTGGTAAACGCTTCTTTCAGTGTAGCATCAGAAGACAGACGGCGCATACCGCTTGCTTCTGCTTTGTTAGTTGGCACTCTCAAAGTCATCCGTTCTTTTTCAAACCGAATCACATATAATTCCAGAGACAGTCCTGCAATTTCCTGTGTTTCCAGCTCGGTAATACGCCCCACACCATGCTTCGGATAAACAATATAATCCCCAACTGCAAAATGATCTTTGTTCGATTTTGCCATGATGTTTTTAAGTCCTTCTTAACTAATAGCCCTTAATTGTTGTAAACAAAGCATCATGCACCATGATAATGCATGAGAGCCAACAACACCGGGAAAATGCCTCACACTCTCGGAAAGAAGCATTTTTTCATTTAAACAGCCTAAAAGAACACAATGTCACAAAAGATGAACATATGTTCTTTAACTAGCTAACAAATATGTTGCAGATTCGTTTATATTGCCACTTTACAGTAAAGCCTGATTCTGCCCGACAAAGAGCTTATAGCACAAAATATGGCCTTTTTACAGCCAAAACCGCCTAAAACTGCGTAAAGGTGCTTTTTTCGTCCCACATAAGAGAGACTCAGCGCGGACGGCTACTCTTAGAATAATGGACGGCACAACATCTTTTCTGATGATTATACAATTGTGCAAAAACAAAAGGCTGGCAAACGCCAGCCTTTTCAAAACTGAATACAATATCAGTATTAGTCAAGCAGCTTCAGGCTACCTGCAGAAGTGCGACCACGACGATCTTCTTCCATTTCATAAGAAATTTTCTGATTGTCGTTCAGACCGTTCAGGCCTGCTGCTTCAACAGCAGAAATGTGTACAAACACATCGTTGCCACCATCTTCAGGCTGAATAAATCCAAAGCCTTTAGTTGCATTAAACCATTTAACTGTACCGTTAGCCATAGTTCTAGTTCTTTCATCGTCTTACGCATAATGGAAAAAGCCAGAGCAGTAGCGTAAGAAGGTAACTAGTCGGGCATCAATGTATATCAGCTCTCATCAGCTGACACTATTGCTGTACCCTTAAGTGACCTGCGTGTAAAGAATAATGAACATCTACCGAGCACATAAACCACATAAAACAGGCTTTTCATCCCCGTTCCTGCATAGTAGCCTACAATCAAACAGGGGGCAGCCTTAATTAACACCTCATTTATACTAGGGCGCGCCTCACCAGGAGATATTTTTTATGGCTTTTAAATTCCTGCCGCCGATTCTGCTTTTGTCCGCCATATCCAGTATATCAATTAGTGCATCAGATGACTGGAGCTATTCTGGCTCCAACGGCCCAGATAACTGGTCTGGCACATGCAGCTCAGGGGAGATGCAATCACCTATCAATATTGAAGGCACAGACCCTGCCGTTATGTACCGACTGGAGACCAATTACCTGGTCACCCCGCTTAAGATGGTGAACAATCGGCACACCATCAGTGTCGGTTATGAACCCGGCAGTGAATTAGCAATTGGCAATAAGGTATATCAGTTGGAGGAATTTCATTTCCATACACCCGCCGAACATACAGTGATGGGCAAAAGCTTTCCAATGGCTATCCACTTCAAACATAGCGCATCAGATGGCAGCCTGGCCGTGATTGCGGTGCTCGTGCAAGAGGGGGACACCAATATAGCCGCCACCGAGCTATGGCCCTATTTGCCACTGGAGCCCGATCAAAGCGCAAACCTGCCAACTGTCAAATTCAATGCAAGAGACCTGATGCCAACCGACAAAAGCTACTATCGCTATATTGGCTCGCTCACAAACCCACCATGCACAGAGGGCATTAACTGGTATGTTCTCAGAACACCACTCAGCTTCTCCAAAGAACAAATTGAAACAATTTCAGGAATCATTGGCACCAGCAACCGCCCGACACAGCCACGTAATAACCGGATCATTCTCGATGCCATACCACAGTAAAAACATATCAACTACACCGGCTAAAAGCCTGGCACTGATGCTGACGGTTTTTTTTATATCCGCGTGCAGCGGTGGCACAGGCCAATACGGGGCACAGCAAGGCAGTGTGCGTACCCCTTCTGAGGAAGTTAGAACAGCTCTTTGCGAAAATAGAACTAGTGATGCTGTGACACTATTATCGGCTGAGCCTCTGGCGGCTCCCGCGGATAGATTTTACACTGCACTGGCTTTCGAACAGGGCGGGCGCCCAGTAACCGCCAGACGCATTTATGCAGAACTCATGAACGCAGGCTACATGGAACAAGTTATGTTGCGCTGTGGAAGCTCCTATATGGTCCGAGGCAATATTAGTGAAGAGTCTGGCAAACATCTGGCCATGATTGCACGGGATCTGCAGCCCATGGATGTAACGCCAACATCTTTGATAACGCTACATGATGGTTTACCCAGCCAAAGCCCACCATCAACCGCCAATAAAAAAGCCAAACACACCGGCCCCATTAATGTGGCACGCCCAGCATCACAGTCTCCGCTGGGGCGTTGGTTTGCGCATTTGGCTTCTTATCGTTCTTTTGACAATGCCCAAAAGAACAAAGTGAATCTGGAGAAGAAATTCCCGGCTCTCGCCAATATCCTTGATCAATGGGAAGTCAATGTCAGCGGTTTTGCCATTCGCCTTGGTATCCGTGTGCAGGATAAAGCTGACGCCACCGCCTTATGCGACAGTGTGAAAAACCAGGGTGCATACTGTGCGGTGATTGATACATCTCAATAATAGGCAAGAGTAACGATTATGGCAGGCACAAAACATGCGCACTGGTCCTCTCGCTGGGCTTTCACCATGGCTGCTATCGGCAGTGCCGTGGGCCTCGGCAATATCTGGAAGTTTCCCTATGAAGCGGGCCAGGGAGGCGGCAGCGCCTTTGTGCTGATCTATATTGCTTTTGTCTTCCTTATCGGCACCCCCATCATGATTGCAGAACTTTCCCTCGGCAGACGGGGGCAGCTTTCCCCTATCGGTTCCATGCGGACCATCGCCAAAGCAGAGGGCAAAAGCAGCGCCTGGCAGCTTATTGGCTGGTCTGGTGTTGTAGGTGCCTTTGTGGTTCTCAGCTTCTATTCTGTTATTGGGGGCTGGACGCTTTCATATGTGGCAAATGCCATCATGGGTACGTTTGAGGGCATGTCTCCCTCTGATTCTGGCGCGCTTTTCTCGGGCATGTTAGCAGACCCAAAAACCATGACCTGGTGGCACGCCGCTTTCATGGGCCTGACCATGTTTATTGTGGCCCGCGGTGTTGAAGGTGGGCTTGAAAAAGCTGTAACCATCCTGATGCCTATGCTCTTTATCCTGCTTATTGTACTGGTGATTTTTGCCGCCTTTGCGGGCGATTTTGGTAGCGCCCTATCTTTCCTTTTCACACCGGACTTTAGTAAAATCAGTGTTCAGGTTACGCTTGAAGCGCTTGGGCAATCTTTCTTCTCGCTGTCACTGGCCCTTGGCTCGATGATGACATACGGTGCTTATCTCACGCGGGAAACCAATATCGGCCGCGCAGCTGTAACCATTGCTGCAGCGGATACAGGTGTGGCCCTACTGGCTGGCCTTGCCATTTTCCCCATCGTTTTTGCCTATAATCTGGATATGGGTAGCGGCCCCGGGCTGATTTTTGTGACCCTGCCCATTGCGTTTGGCCAGATGCCGCTCGGAATTATCATGGGCACCCTGTTTTTCGCCCTTCTGGTGATCGCCGCTATCACCAGTTCCATATCCCTGATGGAACCTTTTGTTTCCTATCTTGAGGAACAGGGCCATATGACCCGTAAAAAGGCATCGGGCCTGGTTGGCGCTGGCACCTTTTCCCTTGGCATTCTGACGGTTCTCAGCTTCAACCTGATGTCAGACATTACTCTTGGTGGCATGACCATCTTTGATCTGCTGGATTTTCTCACCAACAATATCGTTATGCCACTGGGCGGCATGTTTATGGCTTTGTTTGTGGGCTGGTTTATCCTGCGCAAGAATATGATGAAAGAACTGGCCCTAGAGGAAAAATGGTTCCGTATCTGGTATTTCCTCGTACGCTTTGTGTGCCCTGTTGCGGTGGCCGGGGTCTTTGTCTTCCTACTGTATGGAAAGTTTTTTGCAGGCTAAGCCGTGCCCGCAATCTGGCGAATGCGCTCTACCATGGAAAACAGGCCATTGGCCCGCATAGGAGACAGGTGCGAGGCCAGCCCTAACTGATCCAGAATAGCGCGCGCATCTATGGCCAGAATTTCACTGGCGGTTTTTCCGGAATAAATAAGCAGCATCAACGCCACCAGCCCCTTCACAATATGGGCGTCACTGTCACCGCGCAGAAGGATATGGCCTTCGGCGTCTTTCTCCGGCACCAGCCAAACCTGGCTTTGGCACCCGCGCACCTTAAAGGTTTCTGACATCTCTTCTGCGGAGAGCGGGGGCAGTTTCCGGCCCAGATCAATTACATATTTGTAACGATCTTCCCAATCATCCAGAAACTCAAAAGTATCCAGAACTTCATCCAGTGATATTTCAGCAAGAGACATAGACACACCTATATTACATGGGCCATGGTCTAGCGGATCAGCGACTGGAAGAAAAGACCGAATTCCGCTACCACCCTATCTCTATTCAAAATAGACCATACACTGTCTGGACTGCACACAAAGCCTGCCTGCCTCATCAAAAACATAACCGGATTGCTGGGAATAGCCGTCAGCAGCACTATCCAATTGATAATCCAGATAGAACCAGTCTGTGTCTATTTCCGCTGGTGGTCGCACAAACTCCAATGACCATGTTAGGGAACTACCCATCACTGGCCGATCATAATGGGACATAATAATCGGGGGTGGCATATCAGCAATGGCAATCAATTTTTCCGCCGGGAAAGCCGACATATCCGCCTTATGGCGAGCCCACATACTGTGTCTTCTGTCTTTCTTGTCGGAAAAAGGAACGCCTCCTCCTGTCCAATGCACATCAAACTGATGAATGAATTTGGGAAGACGCCTGAAACTCTCGTCCAGAAGGGGCACGCTTTCTCTTGGTTCCGGCTGAAAAACGGCGTCGGGCTCTACCATAACTCCGGGTCGCGCCGCCCCAAAAGAAGCACAAACAAGCAATCCAACCTGCCCTTCAGAACTAAGCTCAACACTCATCTGAGTGACATTTTTACCCTGACGTAAAATGCGCGGCGTTAGTGAAACAGGCCCTGGAGCAATGGGGGCGACAAAGGAAACCAGCAATGACCGGACAGGTAGTGGTTCAGCCAACAAAGCCTGCATACTGGTAAGAGCCAGTGCCGTCGAGACCCCTCCATATGTTGCCCGCCCTTGACCCCAGCCGGGCGAGAGAAGCACGTCTCTGCCCCCACTCTCTCTCAGCTCTGAAAGCATGTCCGGCAAAATTTTCAAGTCGGCCATAAGCCCGATATCCCTTGAGTTATTTATAGATAGGTTTCTATATAATCCATAACAACGCTACGCCAAGGCCATAAACTGCCATTTTATGGTCATGTTTTTATGGAATAGAAGCTATCCTTGCTTTTTCGGCCACAAGCCCTCTATTGTGGCGCAAGAATCAGCATAAAAAGGGTTGGGTTATGGCCATTTATCTTCATGAGGGTGATCTGCCGGACGATCTTGACTTCGGGTCTTCTGTCGCCGTGGATAGTGAAACAATGGGGCTCAACCCACACAGAGACAGGCTTTGTGTTGTGCAGCTTTCAGCTGGCGATGGCGACGCACATCTAGTGCGCTTTGAAAAAGGCGGATATGCCGCCCCAAACCTGAAAAAACTGCTGGCAGACCCGGATGTCTTGAAGATATTCCATTTCGCCCGCTTTGATATCGCCGCCCTTAAGAAATATCTGGGTGTGGAAACAGCACCTATTTTCTGTACCAAAATCGCTTCCAAGCTAGCCCGTACTTATACCGACAGGCATGGCCTGAAGGATGTATGCCTGGAGCTGGCGGGTGTTGAATTGGATAAACAGCAACAATCCAGTGATTGGGGCGCAGAAACCATCTCAGAAGCACAGAAAAATTATGCTGCGTCTGATGTGCTGTATCTGCACACTGTGAAAGAGAAGCTGGATATAATGCTTGCACGTGAGGGCCGAACAGAGCTTGCCACTGCTGCCTTTACCTTTCTGCCATACCGGGCAGATATGGATCTGGCAGGTTTTGAAACCATGGATATATTTTCTCACTCATAGAAATGTGAAGACATGGCACAACAAGGCATAGATCATTTTTCCAGTCAGGAAAGCGCCCGGGAGACAGCCCGAAAAGCCTTGATGCCTGTGCCGCATGAAGTGGCCGGCCCTGGATGGGACAGTTTTATATCCGTCATGCGCCTGGTGCTGCCGGTTACCGCAGCAATCCTCGGTAGTATTACCATCTTATGGCCTTTCATTAACGATACGGAAGTCAGCTTCACCCTCTCGAAAGATGAGGTGGCTAAAGGGGATGGCCAGATCCGGATGACCAACCTGCGTTATGTGGGCACGGATGCTGAAAATAGATTGTTTGAACTGGAAGCGGCCTCGGGCCTGCAAGATACGCCTGATGCACCCAGAATTCGCCTCACTGATATTCATGCGGAAATGGCCCTTAAACCCGAATTAAAGGCACGAGTCTCAGCCCGCACCGGTATTTACCGAATGCAAGACAGCACGCTCTCCCTTGTTGGCGGCGTTCATGTGGAAAGTGGCAACGGCTATGTGCTGGATATGGCCGGCGCCGAGGTGGACCTAAAGGCCCATAAAGCCCGAGGACAGGGCGACATTATCGGCCAATCGAAGTTAGGCTCCCTAAAAGCCGGACAAATAGAAATATATGTTGATGATGAGGAAGCTATTTTCTCTGGCGGTGTTCACATCAATATTATACCGAAGCGCCCTTAGGCTGTGCCCAGACAGGATAAGACAGATGAATAAAATCATGAATGCCTTTATAGTGACTGCTTGTTTTGCTCTGGGGGCCACTGTTGGCGCATCAGCAGAGTCCATTCTTAAAAACCACGATACCTATCAACCCTTGGATATCAGTGCCGAACGGCTTGAAATGAAACAGAAACAAGGGCGGGCCGTATTTAAGGGGGCGGTGAAAGTGACACAGGGCAATCTAGAGCTCAATGCAGATTCACTCACCGTTTTCTACAGCACGGACGCAGGGATCAAAGATCCAACCATCAAAAGCCTGAATGTAGAAGGCAGTGTCACCCTCGTCTCTCAGACGGAATCTCTGAGCGGTGACTGGGGTGTCTATGATGTTGACCGCCGCCTGGTCACCATTGGTGGCAATGTAACCTTTTCCCAGGGAGACAACGTGGTTAAAGGCAACAGACTGGAATTTGATCTGGTCTCCGGGCTGGCGAAACTGGATGGTCAAAACAGCAAGGGTAATGATGGTCGGGTAAAAGGCACATTCAACCTGCCAAGCAACAAAAGCTAAGCATCAGGCAGCCGACAGACAGGTGATGTAGTCTTTAATTGTTTAATGCAATTATTACATGTAATACGGCAAACTGAAGAAAAGTTTAACACTTTCCTCTTTCTTCGGGGGTTTACGGCATCATGCTTTGCGTTTATTCATGATTTATTTACTAAGCATATGCATAAAATGAGCCAACAACGATTGGGATGGCTGCCACACACGCAATGTCTTCATAGTGAGAGAGGCAGGTTATGAGTAAAAACGGGCACAAAAATGGCAATGCAGGCATCCCCGATCAGGAAGGGTTGCACGTGCTTGGTATTGGCAAATCCTATAGTGGAAGACCCGTCCTCAGGGATGTTTCCCTGAGTGTGCATCGCGGCGAGGTGGTCGGCCTTCTGGGCCCCAATGGCGCCGGTAAAACCACCTGTTTCTACAGTATTACCGGGCTCATTGCGCCAGATCATGGCCGGGTAGAGCTGGATGGCCACGATATAACGCATTTGCCCATGTACCGCCGGGCCCGTCTGGGTATTGGTTATTTGCCACAGGAAACATCCATCTTCAGGGGCATGTCGGTTCAGGATAATATTCGGGCTGTTCTGGAAATGGTAGAGTCTGACCCTGCGGTGAGAAATGCCATGCTGGACGAATTGCTGGATGAATTCTCCATCACACATCTGCGAGACACATCTGCCCTGGCCCTTTCAGGGGGCGAACGCAGGCGCTGTGAAATTGCCAGGGCCTTGGCTGCTCGTCCAAGTTTTGTGCTGCTCGATGAGCCCTTTGCCGGAATTGATCCTATCGCCATTTCCGATATTCGCGACCTGACAGCCCATTTGAAAGACCGCGGCATTGGTGTGCTGATTACAGATCACAATGTGCGGGAAACACTGGATATTATTGACCGTGCCTTCATCATCTATGATGGGCATGTGTTATTTGAAGGCACAGCGGAAGCTGTGCTGAAAGACCCGGATGTACGGCGGGTTTACCTGGGTGAACGTTTTAGTCTTTAAAGGAGCTTGCCTAAATGGCGCTGACACCAAGACTGGATCTCAGACAAAGCCAACAGCTGGTGATGACACCCCAGCTGCAGCAGGCTATTAAGCTGTTGCAGCTAACCAACATGGAGCTGGCGGATTATGTCTCTCAGGAGGTGGAGCAAAACCCGCTTCTGGAAATGGGTGAGCCATCTGAAAGCAGCGGACCAGATGCTTCAGAAAACGGTAATGACCAATCAACTGACAAATCTGACCTTCTGATGAGGGAGCGCCCGGACGACGGCTCTGCCAGCGACGGCCTCGTCGCTTCTGACAGAAGCATCGAAAGTGGCACAGATGTGACAAGCTCAGGCGATTCACCACTCGACACCAGCTTTGACGAAAATGTTTATAATAACAATTCGGCTTCAGACAATATTGGCGACTCCACAGATGGTGGCGGCCTGAGCTACGACGGAGCAGGCAGTGTTCGAAACGGCTCTGGCATCAGTGATGAGCGCAGCCTCGATCAAACCCTGGAAGGGGACGAAAATCTTCATGATTTCCTCACCCGACAAATGGCTGTTCTTTTAAATGAGCCAAAAGACAGGCTTATCGCCACCCATTTAATCGACCTTGTTGATGAGGCCGGTTATATCCCTGCACCCGGCCTACCAGATATTGCAGAACGGCTAGGCGCCGAGCTGGATGATGTGGAACGTGTTTTAAGCGAACTACAGGGCCTGGAACCGTCTGGCGTGTTTGCCCGCAACCTTTCTGAATGTATTGCCATCCAACTGCGAGAACTGGATAGATATGATCCGGCTATGCAGGCTCTGGTCGAAAATCTTGACCTGCTCGCACGCCGCGATATAGCTGCTTTGAAACGTATTTGCCAAGTCGACCAGGAAGACCTGACAGATATGATCAAGGAAATCCGCGCGCTAAACCCAAAGCCAGGGCTGGCTTTTGGCAGCGAGGATGTTCAACCGGTTGTGCCCGATATTTTTGTGCAAAAAAACCGGGCTGGTATCTGGGTGGTTGAGCTGAATAGCGATACCCTGCCTAAAGTACTTGTGAATTCCCAGTATCTGACGCGGTTAACCGAGGTCTCGAAAGAGAAAGAGGCAAAAGCCTTCATCTCTGAATGCACCTCAAACGCCAACTGGCTTGTAAAGGCACTGGACCAACGAGCCCGCACCATATTGAAAGTAGCAACAGCAATTGTGAAAACACAGAATCAGTTCTTTGAGCATGGTGTTCGCTTCCTGAAACCTTTAACCCTCAAAGATATTGCCGATGATATTGATATGCACGAATCTACCGTCTCGAGGGTGACAAACAATAAGTTTATGTCCTGCCCGCGAGGTATGTTTGAACTTAAATATTTCTTCAACTCTGCCATTTCCTCCGCCGATGGCGGTGATGCTCACTCTGCTGAGTCCGTAAAATACCGGTTGAAAGAGCTGATCGACGCAGAAGACCCCAAAAAAATTCTGTCCGATGACAAGCTGGTTGTCCTGATGAAAGCAGAAGGCATCGACATTGCCAGACGCACGGTTGCCAAGTATCGTGAGGCCCTGCGCATCCCTTCCTCTGTCGAAAGGCGACGCCAAAAGAACATGGCCTCCTGAGAAAACTCGCCGCACCAAAAGCTTTCCTTCCTGAGTCGCACCTCTTTTGAGGCCCTGAGGCAGTTTTTAGCCCGAGGGAAAATGCTTTATTTTCAAAAATTTGACATAAATCATTTCCGATTAACCATACATAAACCACCTTTTGTGATAGGCTTAGTTATCGGCTGCAACGGCCGATACAAGTTAGGGGCGCCATGTGACCAAATTATTATTGATGATGAGCGTACCCGAGCGAACCCATTTTGGTTCGTATGTAAGGTTGGCTACCTCCCCGGTAGCCTGAGAAAGGATGATGTGCACTTATGGATATCAATGTTACCGGACGTAAAATGAATGTGGGCGAAGCCTTAACAAATCACGTGCAGGAACGCCTTCTTTCCATAGCAGACAAATATTTCAGCCGGACCATAGATGCCGCGGCAACGTTTACCAAAGAGGGACATATAACCAGGTCAGACATATCGTTTCACGCCAACCAGGGAATCAATCTACAGGGTCGCGCCGAAGCGGACGATCCCTATGCTGCATTCGAGCTTGCAGCGGAAAAAGTAGAAAAACAGTTGCGCAGATACAAACGACGCCTTAAAAACCACCACGCTACGCCAAAGCATGATGCTGCACTGGAGTTATCGAACTACTCTGTGATAGCACCAGAAGGCGATAATGATGATGACATAAATGGCGCCGTGAATGGCGTGGAAAATGAGGCACAACCCATTATCATTGCGGAAAGCAAAAAGGCGATACCGAATGTAACAGTAGGTGACGCCGTTATGATGATGGATTTGGCAGATGCCAATGCCTTCATGTTCAGAAACAAAAAGAGCTCGGCGCTTGAAGTGGTTTATCGCCGAACAGATGGTAACATTGGCTGGATCAGTCCTGGTGCAGAGTAATCTGACTGATTAAGAGTTAAAAATGTCGGGTTTGCCTGACAAGCAAACCCGATTAAGAGAGATGCGATGGAAATAGAAGACCTGTTATCGTCAGACAATGTGATTGCTGACTTTAAAGCATCCAGTAAGAAACAAACGATTCAATCGTTGTCACGTAAACTGGCAGACCATCAGGGGCTAGACGCCCGTGAAGTTTTTGAAAAACTGTTAGAGCGTGAACGCCTGGGTAGCACTGGTGTTGGCAAAGGTGTTGCTATCCCACATGCGCGCGTGATGGGTCTGGATCGAATCGTTGGCTTATTTGCGCGTCTGCCAAACCCTATTGAGTTTGATTCTGTTGATGATCAGCCTGTAGACCTCGTGTTTATGCTGCTGGCCCCGGAAGAAGCTGGTGCAGAGCATCTCAAAGCTCTTGCTAAAGTCTCTCGCCTTCTCCGCAGCGATGATATGTGCAAAAAGCTGCGCCTGACAGCGGACTCCAGCGCCCTCTATGCCATGCTGGCACAGCCCACAACACACGCCGCCTAAGTATGAAAAAAGCCCCTCACTGGCGGTTCGGTGTACTTTTCCCCCAGTGTTTATAATGTCTGTTTAGCTCATCATAGAAATTGAAGAAGAGTACACTGGGCATCGTGAAGAACTTTTCTTCAGACTCGTCTAATATTCCACTTTCATGAAATATAGCCCATCAGGTGGCGCATTAAAACCAAGAGCTGATCGGTCACGCGCCTCAAGGGCGGCTTTCACATCCGCCGCTGTCCACTGGCCTGCCCCTACCAATTTCAGCGTACCGGTGAAAGACCTGATCTGATGGTGCAGGAAAGACCTGGCCCCCGCCTTGATGATAATCTCGTCACCCTCCCGCTCTACCGTAAGATAATCCACCGTTTTCACCGGGCTTTTAGCCTGACAGTGTGCGTGGCGGAATGTGGTAAAATCATGCTGCCCGACTAAAAGCTGGGCCGCTTCATGCATTGCTTCATGGTCCAGCTGTGTTTTCACGTGCCAGGCCAGCCCTTTTTGAAAGGTGAGATGACCCCGCCGGTTGATAATATGATAACTGTAATGCCGTTTGCGTGCTGAAAAGCGGGCATTAAACTCATTATCGACAGCTTCCACCTTCAGAACAGAAATCGGGTTTGGCTTCACATGAAAATTCAGCGCGCCCTGCAGATTATCGGCTGACATGGGCCGCTCCAGATCCAGATGAGCAACCTGCCCCTTGGCATGAACCCCCGCATCCGTGCGGCCTGAGCCGGTAATTTTGACATTCTCATTAGGAGTAAAAGCAAGGCAAGCTTCCTCAAGCACGGCCTGAACAGAAGGCGCCTCCTTCTGGCGCTGCCACCCTGCAAAGGGGCGGCCATCATATTCTATGGTTAGTTTAAAGCGCTGCATTCATGGCTACCTACGAGAAACTGGTGCCCACAGGTACCTGAAAGCCACGCAACAGGTCTGCCCTGTCCATCGCGGCTTTGCCGGCTCGCTGTGCGCGGTCAATCCTGTAAGCGCCAGCGCCACAGGCAATGAGCAATTCATCATCCAGCACCTGACCTGCTGTACCTGTCGCACCCTCTTCCAAATGACCTGCCAATAACTTCAGGCGCTCGCCTGCCACTTCTGTCCAGGCACCAGGGAAAGGTGCAAGCCCCCGAACCTTGGCCGCCACATCAGCCGCAGGGACGGCCCAATCTATCTTTGCTTCAGTTTTTTCAATTTTGCGCGCGTACGTAACACCCTCTTCAGGCTGAGGCTCCGCCGTTAGCGCACCCACCTCTATGCCTTCAAGGGCACGGATGATCATCTCACCGCCCATTTCAGCCAGCCTGTCATGCATCGATGACGCGGTATCAACCTCGGTTATCTCTGTCTCCGCGCACATCAGCACCGGGCCTGTATCCAGCCCTGCTTCCATTTGCATAATGCACACGCCTGTTTTTGCATCCCCTGCCATCACAGCCCGCTGAATGGGGGCCGCTCCCCGCCACCGCGGCAACAGAGACGCATGAACATTCACACAGCCAAACCTTGGCGCATCCAGTACGGCCTGAGGCAATATCTGGCCGTAAGCGATAACAACAGCGATATCGAGGTCAAGCGCCGCAAAGGTTTTGATTTCTTCCTCTGCTTTCATCGAAGCGGGCGTATAAACTGGAAAGCCTTTTTCTTCTGCCAGCAGATGCACAGGGCTTTTTTGCAGCTTTTTCCCCCTGCCTGCCGGACGCGGCGGCTGTGTATAAACGGCAACAATTTCATGACCCGCATCAATAAGCGCCTGAAACGTTGGCAAGGCAAAATCAGGGGTGCCCATAAAAGCAATACGCATGAGGAATTCCCTTACAAGACAACGCTGTCTTTAGTCGCCTTCTGCACTTTTTTGATGATCATATTGCGCTTGAGACGGGACAGATAATCAATGAAAACAACGCCGTTTAGATGGTCTATCTCGTGCTGCACACAGGTTGCCAAAAGGCCGTCCATTGTTTCTTCCTGCTGGTGGCCGTCATAATCCAGATATTTGACAGTCACAGAAGCAGGGCGCTCCACCTCAGCATAATGTTCTGGCACAGACAAACAGCCCTCATTATAAATACTGACGTCTTCAGAAGACCAGATGATCTCAGGGTTCACCATAAACCGCGGCTGACGCATTTCTATTGTCTCTGCCATATCAACCACCAGAACGCGTTTTGGCACAGCAACCTGAATAGCAGCAAGACCAATGCCCGGCGCGGCATACATGGTCTCCAGCATGTTATCCATAAACTTGCGGAGATCATCATCAACCTGGCCAACCGGCTCTGACACTTTTTTCAAAAGCGGGTCCGGTACATTGATAATATTCAGCTTTGCCATTCAATTATCCGTTCATTCATAAACTCTGGCACGTTTCCTATGGCCGGCCTTGGCGTGCGTCAAGCTTTTCCCATTAAAACCGGGAAATAGGGGCATCCAATTCATAACTCGCCCTCATATCTTCTATTTCAAGCACCCACAGGTCCTCATCAAACTGCCTTTTCCGGGCGATGCGCTCGTCCACATCTTTTTCCGGTTCGCCCTGGCCCATATCTTCACTTGCCGTTGGCCCCAACTGCCGCCAGACGCGTCTGCCGTCAAAGTCTGTTGATTGTTCATAGAGAAAACAGCCCTGGCCAAAGCGATTCACCTTCAGCAAAATGCCGCCTCTCTCCTTGTCGCCCTTTGCGACAATGAAGGCCGGGGTGTCCTGTAAAAAACAGGTCTTTACATGGGCTTCCACCCATATATGGCTGTTTAATCTGCTTTCCATAAACTGATATGGTGCTGATAGGGTAGGATTGTCAACCTGTGTGAGTCTCTTCAGCAAGACCCAACACATGAAGCCTGTCTGCAAACATGGCCTTGATTGTTTGTGGCGGGGTATCGAAGGCCAGGCCTGTGGCTTCACCCTGGTGCCAGATAATACGGCCGCGGATATCACCGCGCCCCGGCATCATCAGCGTAACGACTGTGCCTTCTTCAAGTGGCAAGTCAAACCGCAGCCTGGCCCCCCCGAGAGAGAGATTCCAGAGCTGGCACGCAAATTCATGGGACCCCACCTTAATTTTGGCAGGCCAGAGCACACTCCGCCTGGGGTGCACCCTGCTCTCTTTCCCATCATCAGCTGCAGTGCCGGATTTTTCTGCAACCTTATTAGTATGTGTCATAACCATCCACAATCTGAGTATCTGACCTGACAATAGCCACTATCTGTAAAATAATTCTAACCAAACCTGTAAAATTTTATAAAAAATTCGACACTTTAGCCAAGGATAAGGTACCTATAATGATCAGAGCAAATCACACGGAAGCCTATGAGCCCTGAACAGGCAAAGATATTGATTGTGGAAGACAGCCCAACCATGGCGCTGACGTATAAACAATATCTATCAGATAGCGGCCTCAAAATAACGATTGCGGAAACGGGCGAGGCTGCGCTTGAGAATATTGCAAGTGATAAACCCAATATCATCCTTCTTGACCTGAAGCTGCCTGATATGAGCGGCCTGGATATCCTCAAGCAATTGAAAGGTAACAAGAACCCGGCTGAAGTGATTGTGATTACGGCTCATGGGTCTGTCACCACCGCCGTGGAAGCGATGCGTGAAGGGGCAATAGATTTTCTTCTAAAGCCCCTTTCCAAAGAACGACTCACAACCACCGTGAAAAACACGCTACACCTGTTGCAGCTCAAAGGTTTTGTGGAAAAAATTACTGGCCAGAAACCCAGAAAATTTGACAAATTCATCGGCGATAGCCCAGCCATGCAGGCGGTTTACCGTATGCTGGAAGATAGTGCACCTTCCCGCGCCTCTGTCTTTATCATGGGGCCATCGGGTACGGGTAAAGAGCTGTGTGCCGAAACAATCCATCAGCTCAGCCCACGCAAGAACCAGAATTTTGTTGCCCTCAACTGCGCGGCCATCCCGGCAAATCTGATTGAAAGCGAGATTTTTGGTCATAAGAAAGGTGCTTTCACGGGTGCTGTTGCCGACAGGGAAGGGGCAGCCATCCGCGCGGACGGTGGTACCCTGTTTCTGGATGAAATCTGTGAAATGCCTCTCGAGTTACAGGCAAAATTACTGCGTTTCATTCAAACTGGGCAGGTGGTTCCCGTAGGCAGCAACGAACCTCTTCAGGTTAATGTTCGTTTCGTTTGCGCAACAAATCGCATCCCCTGGAAAGAGGTAGAAGCTGGCCGCTTCCGGGAAGACCTGTATTACCGGCTGCATGTGGTGCCCATTCATGTGCCCCCACTACGGAATCGCGGAACCGATATCTTGCTGATTGCCCGTTACCTTCTGGATATCTATTCCACTGAAGAAAACAAGCAGTTTACCAGCATATCGCCAGAGGCCGAATCACGGCTTTTGGCCCATAGCTGGCCCGGTAATGTGCGGGAGCTGAGCAATGTGATCCAAAGCGCTATTGTGCTGAACGAAGGCCCCGTTTTAGAAGCTGGCATGCTGGAACCTCTTATCGGGCCAGTCCCCTCAACCCGTCAACTCTCGAGCAATCACCCACAAACAGAGTCCGTACCAAATGGATTTTCTGGTGTTCTGCCACCTGTCACTAAGGATACAGAGATTGAGCCTCTCGCTGTTTCAGAACGGCGGCTGATTGAACAGGCTATTGAAGCATGCGGCGGGCGCGTACGCGCAGCGGCAAAGCGTTTGGAGGTGAACCCTTCCACGCTTTACCGCAAAATCAAGGAATGGGGTTAGAGCGCAGTATCAGGGGCCAAATAACAGGCAGCCTGTTCGAGAGCCTGTACCAGGATATCCTGTTCCGGGTGTTCCTTATAAACAGACTGGCAGGCCTCTGCCAATTTGATAGCATGACTGTCCCCGCTTCTGATAGCTCGCGCAACAAGCGAAGCCATATTGGCGCTCCCTGCATCACATGGTCTGGTTGACGTGGAGTTCCCGAAAGCAACTTTCAAGGCACAACCTGCCTCCCATGCCCTGAACGCCAGAGTTCTGGCAGTTTCCTCACGAATATAAGGATAAAGGTTTCTAACGGCTGCCGCCCCGGTTACAGCATGGGTAAACACAATCGCTGTGAAAGGTGACGTTACCGCCTCTACAATCAATCCAGCAAATGTGATGATTATTTCATCTGTCAATTCAGCAACTGAACGGGAAAAATTTACTTGCTGTACCTGCGCTGAAAACTCTGTCGCATGGGTCAATGCTGTATAGCCTGCAGTAATAAAGCCTTCTCCCGGCTGCTGTTGGGTGGGCAATACCGTTATGTCTGATAAAGCTTCGTCAACATTCTTATCTCCGACAGGTTTTAATGCCTCGACCGGTAGTTCCCTATACAGGGCGGCCCATGATGCCAGCCCATCCGCTAGTTCTTCTACCCGACACGCTGTTTTCTGATGACCCAGGGCCCTGGCGGCATGGGCCGTTCGAATCACGCCATGGCATGCCGCTGTACTGAACCCTGGCGCCAAGTGGCCTGCCCATGTGTCCAATACCCCCTGCCAACCATTTTCTATAATCTGTACCCTGAAAAAGTCAGACCAATCCTGATATCGGCCCGGTTGCCCAAGAGCCTCCCGCCAATGAGCTACGTTGACCTTCGCCAGCTTTTCCGGGCGAGGGAGTAAAGAAACCGGTTCCCTATTTAGCCATGTTTCAACCTGAGCACCATAGCCCAGTACACATAAAGCCTCGATAACCATCGGTGCATGACTGAAAAAACCTTCCTTGGTGCTCGGCCCATAAGGCCTCAATTTCATTATTACCTGATCATAATATTGATAATCCACACTTACCTTCACTTCCTCACATATAACCATCATCCCATTTACAAGTGGTATGTGCTCGAGTCGTTGCCAAGCCTAATTCCTTAAGTTAACTTGAGGTCAAGGTTTATTTTGAAACAGAAAGATGATGAAAAAGACTCATGAACTACTGTCCATTGGACAAATAGCAAGCCGCACAGGCCTCTCTGTCTCTGCTATTCGTTTTTATGAATCACGAGGACTGATTGCTGCAATGCGCAATAGTGGCGGACAACGGCGGTTTTTGCGTTCTGATATCCGCCGCCTTTCTTTTGTGCTAATTGCACAGCAATTGGGATTGTCGATAACAGAAATCCAGGCAGTATTGGCTGAGCTACCACAGGGCAGAACCCCAACACAAAAAGACTGGGCACGCATCAGCAACCTGATTAGGGAAACGCTGAACACCCGGATTGCCACACTGACAAGATTGCGTGACAATCTGGATGGATGTATTGGATGTGGCTGCTTATCTCTGAAAAAATGCGCCCTATATAACCCGGATGACCGTGTCAGTATACAAGGCGCAGGCCCTCGATACCTGCTAAGCGATGAACGTTAGCTTCTCGTGTGCGGGAAAGGCCTATTCGGTTTCCTTATTTTTTCTCTGCTCGATGGCATGGGCCCCACTGGCTGCAAGACCGGCCATATTCACCAGATCAGAAGACGAAGAACTCATCCGTGCGATCTGGATGGATTTGTTCATGCCCATCAGCACAGGGCCTACCACGCGGCCATCACCCAGCTCTGATAACAGTTTATAAGCAATGTTGGCAGAATGCAGAGCCGGCATCACAAGAATGTTGGCTGGGCCAGAAAGCCGCATGAAAGGATACAGGTTCTTCAGCTCGCGGTTCAAAGCCACATCAGCCTGCATTTCACCGTCATATTCAAACTCAACATTCCTATCATCCAGAATGGAAACCGCTTCCTGAATATAGGTGGTTTTATCTGATGGCGGATTACCAAAGTTTGAGAAAGACAGGAAAGCAACCCGTGGCTCATGGCCCAGACGTTTCACAAATTCCGCAGCGCCCTCAGCGATATCAGCCAAGCCTTCCGCTGTTGGGCGTGAATTAACTGTTGTATCCGCCAGGAAAACAGTCCGGCCTTTTGTCACCATGATGGACATGCCAAAGGGGCGACGACCCGGCTGCGGGTCTATCACACGCAGCACATTTTTCAGCGCACGCCAATAATGGCGGGTGATGCCTGTAATCATGCCATCCGCATCGCCCGTAGCAACCATGCAGGCCGCGAACACGTTTCTATCACGCTTCACGAGGCGCTGCACATCGCGGGACAGGAAACCACGACGGTTCAGACGCTCATAAAGATAGTCGATATAGTCATTACGGCGGGTGGTGTTGCTGGCGTTTTTGATTTCAAAGTCATCGTCATCAATACCCATTTCACGCAGTTTTTCGCGAATAGGCGCTTCATAACCCACCAGAATGGGAATACCATAGCCAGCGTTTTTAAAGCTAACCGCAGCACGCAGCACTTTATCTTCTTCCGCTTCAGCAAACACTATGCGCTTCGGCTCGCGGTGCTTCAGCTCTTCAAACACGGCAGAAAGCGTATCCACTGTTGGATCAAGCCTCGCAGAAAGCTCCTGCTCATACGCGGCCATATCCGTAATAGGCTTACGCGCTACCCCTGAATCCATCGCCGCTTGCGCCACCCGTGTCGGCACTGTGCGAATCAGGCGAGGGTCAAACGGGGCAGGAATAATATAATCAGGGCCATAATGGGGGCGATCCCCACCATAGGCTACAGCCACTTCGTCTGGCACCTCTTCGCGTGCCAGTTCAGCCAAAGCATGGGCTGCGGCAATTTTCATCTCTTCATTGATAGTGCGGGCGCGCACATCAAGCGCCCCGCGGAAGATGTAAGGGAAACCAAGAACGTTATTCACCTGATTTGGGTAATCAGAACGGCCCGTGGCGATAATCGCGTCACGGCGCACTTCCAGAACTTCCTCTGGTGTAATTTCAGGATCAGGGTTCGCCATGGCAAAGATAATGGGCTTGTCGGCCATTTTCGCGATCATCTCTTTAGTCAGGTTACCCGCAGCCGACAGGCCAATCACGACATCGGCACCCTCAATGGCATCTTCCAGCGTGCGTGCGTCTGTTTCAATCGCATGCGCTGATTTCCACTGGTTCATGCCTTGTTCACGGCCTGAATAAATCACGCCCGTCCGGTCAACCATTGTCACATTATTGTGCGGCAAGCCCATGGCCTTGATCAGCTCAATGCAGGCGATACAGGCCGCACCTGCGCCAACGGCCACCACTTTGGTTTTTTCAATATCGCGGTTTGTCAGGTCCAGCGCATTAATGAAACCCGCCGCAGTAATGATCGCTGTACCATGCTGGTCATCATGAAAAACCGGGATATCCATCAGCTCACGCAGGCGCTGCTCGATAATAAAACAGGCTGGCGCGCCGATATCTTCAAGGTTAATACCGCCAAAGCTTGGGCCGAGAAGCTTCACACAGTTTACAAATTCATCAATATCTTCACTGTCTACCTCAAGGTCGATCGAGTCGACATCAGCAAAGCGCTTGAACAGAACAGACTTGCCTTCCATCACCGGCTTGGAGGCCTGTGCCCCCAGATTGCCCAGCCCCAAAATAGCTGTGCCGTTCGAGATCACCCCAACAAGGTTGCCCTTTGTTGTATAGTCATAGGCGGTGTCAGGGTCTTCCGCTATCGCCTTCACCGGCACTGCCACACCGGGGCTATAAGCTAGAGAAAGATCTCGCTGTGTAGCCATGGGCTTGGAAGGCACAATCTCCAATTTCCCTGGGCGACCGTTTGAGTGGAACCGTAAAGCTTCTGCATCCGTGAATTTGGATGATTTGGTGGGCATGATATTTCCCTTGTAGTTATTCTGGCAGTGATCGTTAGAATGCTCTAAAAGCAATTACACCAGCCGCATACTATGCTATGGCGCTGCTGACAATTGAAATCGCTCTGAATGTGGGGAGTTTATAAAGAAAATGGGGGTTAACGCAATCTCAGGAGCTATAAAATCAGATTCTGATGATTTAGAGCAGGCATCAGGCACGGCCAACGCAAACAAGTGGGCGCTGGCAGCACGTGACCCAAATGTTACCCCTATGATGGCCCAATATATGGAAATCAAGGCAGAATATCCCGATTGCCTTTTGTTTTACCGTATGGGGGATTTTTACGAACTTTTCTTTGAAGATGCCGAACAGGCCGCCGGTGCGCTGGATATTACCCTCACGAAAAGAGGCAAACATCAAGGTGATGATATCCCCATGGCTGGGGTGCCGGTGCATGCAGCGGAAACCTACCTCTCTCGCCTGATTAAAAAATCCTTCAAAGTCGCCGTATGTGAGCAGACAGAAGATCCCGCTGAAGCCAAAAAGCGTGGATCAAAATCTGTCGTTCGCCGTGAGGTGATCCGGCTTGTGACCCCCGGCACCTTGACGGAGGAAAACCTTCTTGATGCCCGCAGCCATAATTACCTAGTGGCTCTAGGTCGGGCACAGGGCCAGGTTTCTCTGGCTGTTGCAGAAATGTCCACCGGGGAGTTTTTCATCCTGCCATCAAAAATGGGCAGACTGGATGCAGACCTGGCACGCCTGAACCCTGGCGAATTACTTGTGCCAGACGATATGCTCAATGAAGAAAGTCTGGCCCAAACCCTGTTTGATTGGCGTGCTGTTACCAGCCCGATGGATAGCTTCCGCTTTGACAGCAACACAGGCGCGGGCCGCCTCAAGGCCCTGTTTGATGTGTCTACACTGGATGGCTTTGCTAATTTCACCCGGGCTGATCTGGCAGCAGCCGGGGCGCTGGTGGACTATCTGGAAGATACGCAAAAAGGCAAATTACCCCGGCTTTATCCGCCAAAACGCCTGTCTGCCGATGGCACGATGATGATTGATGCCGCCACCAGACGCAGCCTGGAACTGACCCGCACCCAGCGCGGGGAAACAAGCGGCTCGTTACTTTCTGTCGTGGACAACACAATTACAGGGGCGGGTGCCCGCCTGATGGCCAAACGCCTCTCTGCCCCGCTGACTGACCCGGTTCGGATTAATGAACGGTTGGACAGTGTGGACTATATGCTGGAACACCCTCATCTGCGGCAGGATATCCGTGGTGCACTGAAGTCTGCCCCGGATATTGAACGGGCACTCGCCCGTATTGCCCTTGGTCGCGCAGGGCCGCGGGATCTTGCGGCCATCCGCACCGGCCTACAAACCGCAACAGCGGTGCAATCCTATCTGAAGCTAAAAGGGGGCGCTCTTGAAGATGTGCCCATGCTGGTGACAGATGCAGCCGAAGACCTTGGCGATCATACCCCTCTGATTGCTGAGCTAGCAAAGGCAATTGTGGATGAACCACCGCTGCTGGCTCGCGATGGCGGCTTCATTGCCCCCGGCTATCATGAAGCGCTGGATGAGTTCCGTATGTTGCGGGATGAAAGCAGACAGCTGATTGCCCGGCTTGAAAGCGAATATCAGAAACAAACAGATATTAACTCCCTGAAAATACGGCACAATAATGTGCTCGGTTATCATGTGGACGTCACAGCTAAAAATGCCGAAAAACTAATGGCACCACCCCTGAATGATATTTTCATTCACCGGCAAACCCTGGCCAATGCTGTGCGCTTTTCCACGTCTGAGCTATCCCGGCTTGCAGGGAAAATATCAGAAGCGGCTGATAGGTCTCTCTCTTTAGAACAGGAAATTTTCCAGAAACTTTCTGCCATGGTGATGGAAAGTTCTGAACCTATTTCTTTAGCCGCTGACGCGCTGGCATCGCTTGATGTGGCAACGGCTCTCGCCGCACTGGCAGAGAAAAACAATTATGCCCGGCCGGAAGTGGATGACAGTCTTGCCTTCATGGTCAAAGGCGGACGCCACCCTGTAGTGGAACAAGCCATTAAATCATCCAGTGATAGTGCGTTTATCGCTAACGACTGCGACCTGAACCCGGATGACCGCCTGTGGCTGATCACTGGCCCCAACATGGCCGGTAAAAGCACCTTTCTTCGTGCTGTTGGACTGCAGATCGTGATGGCCAATATGGGGTTGCCTGTTTTGGGTAAGGATATACAATATGCTCCGGTACGATTGTT
>JBNKGK010000009.1:0-23224 GCA_050289785.1 Kordiimonas sp. | reverse complement strand
CCTTCCCTTGTTGATATGGCCTGATGGCCCTGGAGACTTTACCATGTTTCAAACTAACCTTTGTGTGGGCCTGAAGGCTCGTGTTTTTGCCACTTTGTTTGCCTCTGCCGCAGTGGCTTTGCCCGCCATGGCGGATTGCACAGCACCCGAGATATTATGTGTCGGGCCGGGCGAAGAATATGACACCAACGCTGAAACCAATGTGGAGCTGGTGTTGCAGGCTGCGGCGGATGATGCTGTGGCGGGTGATACGATTCGCTTGCGGGGCGGGTTGTACCAGCATAATGCGGCGACATCTGCCACCGATTATTTCCTGACCATCAGTAATTCCGGTACGGCGCAAGACCCGATTGTGATGGAGCCTTTTGAAGGCGAAGAGGTGATTTTTGAGGGCTTTGGTTTCCCGGAAGGTACGGAAGGGCCAGCGCGGCGTAATGAGCGGCTTTTGCGCATTACTGGTGATTATGTGCAGGTGCGAGGGCTGGATATCAGAAACTCCTCCCGCTATGGCATGGTGATTAGTGGCAGTTACGGCCTGTATGAAGACCTGAAAGTGCATGATAGCTGGGAATCCAATATGCTGGTGCTGGGTGATAGGCCAGTTACAGGCAACCATATCCGGCATGTGGAGATATATCGCAGCCGCCACGGTACGGGCATTTGGGTGGTGCCTTCCAGTTCCACCCCTAATATTATTGCTGATACGGTGATTGAATATTCGCTGGCTTATGATAACGGCTATCAGCCGGATGGCCTGAAAGTGCCGTCCGTGCCGAGGGATTCCGCGGGTGGCGGCAATTCTGATGGGATTGGTATTTTCAAGGGCTGTCACGAAAAGCGGGATTTGTTTAATGTGGATAGCCTTTGCCCCAACACCATCGTGCGCGGCAATGTGCTGTGGCACAATGCTGATGATGGCTTGGATACATCCGCGGGGGCGGGCAGCCTGGTGGCAGACAATATTTCCTTCAGCAACCAGCCGGAAGGGAACAGGGCTTACAAATTGTATGCCTCGGTTGTCGGAGGGCTTTCTTTCGTTGGCAATATTGCTATGAACCAGCCATCTTTTGCTGTGGAACTACGGTTTGTGGAAGACGCATCTGTTTATAATAATTCGTCTGTGCACAATAATGGCAAAGGGTATGCCTTGATTATTTATGACCCGCAGCCTGCTACTGCCAGATTTTATAACAACCTGTCAGCCTATAATATCAATAATGATGATTGGCGCCTGACCATTGGTGGCACCGGTGATGTGGATGAGCAGGCAACCTATTCCATGCGGAAAGAGGGGGATCCGTTGCTGAATGATCCAGATTTTGATGGAGATGCAGTGGACTTCACCTTTGCAGCCGGGGCAACGATTGAAGAAAAGGTCACACAGCTGCGTGAGCAGATACTGACAGCGCTGGCCCCCAGCATTCAAAGCCCGCTGATAGATGCTGGTGTGATAGCGCCAGGGGTTCACTGTGCCTATTCAGATGATGATCCGGCCAGTGCAGGAAACACACCAGGCTGCAGGCACTGGAGCGGGCAGGCCCCGGATATCGGTGCTGTAGAGTTCACCACCGCCCCCCCCGCGCCACCAGCATTCCTTACTGTACAACAGATCAGTAATTAATCTGGCTTGAGTAAACATATAGAGGTGACAATGGGTATAATGCCTGTTGTCACCTTTTCTCTTGCAAGCCGTGCTGCAATATAAGGAATAGGCTCTGGACGCCTGAAGATACAGGCTGCATAGTGCAGGCAGTGCGTTCCTGTTTGTTAAAGGCCCTTTCTTTATGCCTGTTCTTTTTTCTTCTATCTTTCTGGTGATGGCCAGTTTTGCTGTTTTACTGCCTTCTGTGATGTATGTGCTGGAGAATATGGGGGTGGAGAAGGCTTTGGCCACTATGGTGTTGGCGGGCTACAGCGTGGCGCAGTTTATCACCGGGCCCATGTGGGGACGGCTTTCTGATGATAAGGGCCGAAAGCCTATCTTGATGCTCTCGCTTTTTATGGCTGGGTGCAGCTATGGCCTGCTGGCTGTTTTTTCAGATAGCGTATTTGGCGTGTTCATAGGCTATGCCTGTGCGGGCTTGTGTGCGGGTAATAGCGCGGTTGTTTATGCCGCAGTGACTGACCTCACAACAGCAGAAAACAGAACCAAAGGCATGGGCATGATGGGCGCGGGCATTGGCCTGGCCTTTATGATTGGCCCAGCGGTGGGTGCCATTGTCAGCGGTAAAACCGCGGCGATGGCCGGGCTTGCAGTGCCGGCCACTATTTCAGTTTGTCTGTGTTTGCTGGGGATGGTGCTGGTAGGGGTGTTCTTCAAAGAAAGTATCAGCCCAACAGAGGGTGGTGGGGCCGTAAGGATGGGGCGTGTTAAGGCTCTGGTGCAGATCACCAGAAGGCCAGTTCTTTTCCAGATGTGTTTGATGATGTTTGTCTTCACCTTCGCGCTGGCGATGATGGAACCCATTCTGCCTTACCTTACCAATGAGCGCCATGGTTGGGGCCCGCGGGAAATGGGCTATGTGTTCACTTATGTGGGCCTGATTATGGTGATAGTGCAGGGCGGCCTGATTAAACGACTCAGTGCACGTTTTGGTGAGCAGAAACTGGCAAAAGCAGGCCTGTTCTTTATGGCAGTTGGGCTTTTGTGCCTTGTTTTGCTGCATTCTCTGCCGGGGCTGTTTCTGGGCCTTACCTTTACCAGCATTAGTGGGGGGCTTTTTAATACATCCATGCTGACGCTGGCATCTCATCGCTCCAGCGGCGGTGAACGTGGCCTGGTGATGGGTGTTTTTCAATCCATGCAGGCATTGGGACGCTCTAGCGGGCCGATGATTGCTGGGGCTCTTTTCCAGCTTAAAAGCGAGCTACCGCTTTTTGTAGGGGCTGTGTTTATGATTACCAGCCTGTTCTGGCTGATGGGCTTATACCGCCTGATGCAGCGACGCCGGGTCTCCAATCCATAAATTATTATTTCATTCTCTCCTCTATCTTCTTGATTAAACGAAATTTAACGAATGGCTCTTACTCTTAGGGTTAACCATTGATGTTAACCAATTTGTTTATGCCTTTTGTGAGTTGTATGAATGACCAATGGGTGTATTTTATTTCTTATAGGTTTAAATTATAATGCGAGCATGGCCGAAGTCATTGTAAGCTTGGGTGAAAGAGAAAGGGGCAATAATGGAATATAGAATCGAAACAAATGGCGATAGCGCCAAGGTGATTTTCAAGGGCGATATCACATTCTCCGAGAACGTCGGCTTTCGTCAGATGTTGAGGGATCTCTCAGAAAAAGACATCAAGAAATGCGTTTTTGACCTGTCTTCTGTAGGCATGGTTGATTCCGCAGGCCTTGGCATGTTTTTGATCGCAAAGGAGCAGGCAGATACAAATAGCTATCAGTTGAATGTAACGGGCGCACAAGGCCATGTTGCCAACATGCTTAAACTGACGAAGCTTTCTGAACTGCTCTGATTAGCCTTCTTGATAAGATTGTGAATATGCCCGAAACGAGAGACAGCCTAGCCCCCGACACCGAAGACAGCATCGGCGTGGCACAGGCAATGGAGAATGCCCGCATTCTCGTTGTTGATGATATGGCTCTCATCCGTCAGGTTATTGGGGCAAGTTTGAGCCGTGGAGGGTTTAAGGAAATTCTTTTCGCGGCAAATGGGGAAGAAGCCTTGGGAATGATCGAGCAGCAGACACCTGACTTGATCATTCTTGACCTTAACATGCCAAAGCTTTCTGGTTATGAAGTCTGCCGTCTTTTGAGGGCAGACGCCAGAACTGCGCATACGCCTATTTTGGTGCAATCAGCCTCTGAAACGCCAAAGGAGCGGGTGGAGGTTTTTGCGGCAGGGGCGACAGACTTTGTTTCCAAGCCTCTTAACCAGCCGGAGCTTCTCGCACGGGTGCGGATGCATCTGCAGAATCGGCTGATGATTAGCCGACTTTCAGCGTTTCATGAGCGTATGAATGGTGAGCTGCGTATGGCCCGCAGTATGCAGCAGTCGTTGATGCCGGAATCTCAGTCTTTACGGTCAGTTGAAGCTGCTCATGACGGTAAAATAGAGGCTTTCTACAAAGCGTCTTTCGAGCTTGGTGGGGATCTTTGGGGCTGTTGGGAACTCCCCGGTGATAAGTTTGGCCTTTTCGTGCTGGATATATCGGGGCACGGTGTGAGTGCGGCCCTGAACACTTTCAGGGTTCATGCCACCATGGCTCGTTTCCAGACCAACAGAGATGATCCTGCCCTATTTTTGTTTGAGTTGAATACTGCGCTGAAAGCCCATTTTCCTCTCGGGCAGTTTGCGACCATGTTTTATGCGGTGCTGGACTGGAAAACAGGGCATCTGGTTTATGCTGGCGCTGGCGCGCCGCGCCCCATGATTATAGGGGCTGATAATGAAATAAGGCTACTGGATAGTGCTGGCATGCCAATCGGCATTCAGGAACTGCCTGAATATGAGAATAAAGAAGACCATGTTAACCCCGGTGAGAGCCTGTTCTGTTATTCGGATGTGCTGATAGAAGCGCCGGATAACAAAGGCAAGTTCCTCGGGGAAGACGGGCTGATGGACATGGTGAAATCTTCTGGAGGTGAAGGGCCACGACACACATTAATTACCCGCCTCATGGATGCGTTTTTTGCGACCAGACCGGGGGCTTTGCCTGATGATTTAACTGCGGTGGCTATTCACCGAGGTATCGAAGCGGCAAAGGGCTAAGCGATGCAGAAGGTAGAAGACCTGCTGAGTGGATCAGAGGCTATTCTGTTACTGATCGCAAAATCTGCAGAATGGGCCTGTAAAGCTGAGCGCATTTTCGACAGTTTTGACTACCCGATACTTGTCGTCAAAGAAGAGGATGTTCTTTCCGGTAAGGTAAATTTATTTGAAGCAGATATTCAAACGGTCGTGATCGAATCTGCAGTAGATGATAAGCACTTTGAATCCATTTTAGCACGATTGGATATAGAGTTTGTTCAATCGAAAGGGCCCATTGTTGTCATGTTTGGGCCGGATGACGAAAATGCCAGAGCTGCTATTCGGCACTCGGGAGCAACCCAGATAGCGAAGGCCGAGGATAGCTGGTTTGATTTGAGGCGCATTGTCGCGATTGAAGCCAGCGAATATTCTTATGTTAAAGAGATGTATACCTCCTTAAGGAAACGCCCCCCTAAAGTTGGGGATGTCCTGCAAGGTAAATTCAAATTGATCAGCCGCAGGGAAGCCCAAAGCCTTGCTGTATTATTGTCTTTTGGTAGTCCTCAGTCTGCTTTTGTTGCTGTTGGGTTGTTGGAGCTGATTATTAATGCCATTGAACATGGTTGCCTGGAAATTGGGCATGACGAGAAAGGCGAGTTGATAGAAAAAGGTATGTTAAATGCTGAGATTCGTCGTCGCCGGATCATGCCGAAGTATGCAGAGCGATATGTCATTATAGAATATGAGAAGCAAGGTGATCGTTTGGTTTTTACGATTACAGACCCGGGCGGTGGCTTTGACTATGAGGCTTATCTGACGAATACGAATGGGCATGAGAAAAAACATGGCCGAGGTATCATCATGGCAAAGGGGTGCTTTGATGAACTGGAATATTTTGGCCGTGGCAATGTGGTTAAAGCCACACACTTTCTAAATCCCGGAGATTGATCTCAGGTTACGTTCTTGTTTACCCCGTTCTTCTTATGATTTTTCTGATGACCCTTCTTAAAGGGTGAAGTTCACTTGTCATAGCCATCGAAATAGGTATGGGGTCTCCACAGATATGAGCTGCAATATATTCAGCAGCCAAGGGTGCATATTGATATCCCTTGGAACCCAGTCCCGTTAGCATATAGAGGCCGTTATGATAGTTTGGGGAGCCAAGCCCCGTCTTTTTAGCGTCTTGTGCTAAAGGCATATATTGTTTTCCTGCTTCTTCAAATTTTGGCACAGGGCCAGCATAGGGCAGGTGATCAGGTGTCGTAGCACGAACCCCAGCCCATGAAGAGATTATAGTGTCAGGTGATATAGAAATGCCTGTTGCGGCCTTGAGTTTAGCAAGAATTTCAGCCTTTGATGTTTCTTTAGGGTGATAATCATCGGGGGAAACATGCTGTACCTTATCAAAGGTAGAGCCAATGGTACGTAGACCTGATTGGTGTGGTGCTGTTACATAGCCACCATAAGAAAGGCTATCTTTTGGTATATCGGCAGGCATGTTTTCGCATAGCTCTACTTGGCCTCGGTTCGGGCGGAGCTCAATGTTTCCTTTGATTGGAGCAAAAGTGGTGTCGCTTATGCCGCATGCAAGCACAACGATTTCAGCTTCATGCACTATGGTGCCCGAGGTGTCTGTTAACTTCCAGCCATCCGTTGTTGGGGTCATAGTGTGAATGTCAGCTTGTTCAAGCGGTATATCTTGTAACAAGGAGGTAAGTGCTGTTTTTGTGTCTAGGCTTAGGCCCTTAGGGAAGTACATGCCTTCTGTAGTCTGTATCAGCCAATCTTCACCCCAATCCAGAGTGGCGGCTATTTTATCTTGTCGTTCTTTGTCTTCTTGCGTTGGGGCTAGGATATGCAGACCAATTTCTTTTGATATCGCGTTTTGCCATATGGTTTGCTGGGTAGTATAAGCAAAAGCGCTGGTGAAAAAATAGGTATGTGGTTGGTTCCCGAGTATGAAACGAGGGGCCAGAATGGCAGAAGGCACATGGCTGGCTGTTGGTTTTTTTGATGAGGAAAAGCACCGGACATTAAGTCCACGACGTTTTAAGGCCGCAGCAACAGAAGCCCCGGCAATGCCAGTGCCTATCACCGCAACAGACTTACTGATATCTTGAGGGGAAGGGGGCAGGGCGGCCCATTCAGGGGGCTTGGTTGCGTGGTATTCACTTGTCGCGGCTGTTTGCATTTCACCCACAAGCCGCTCTCTCTTTCGGCCGTATCCTGGAACTTTCTGCACATCAAAACCTCGAGCCTGTAGGGCTCTGCGGACAAATCCGGCAGCCGTGAAAGTAGCGAACCGGGTACCTGGTTTGGATAATCTGGCAATTTGGTCCATAACGGTATCAGACCACATGCCCGGATTTTTTGCAGGAGCAAAGCCATCCAGATACCAGGCATCAACTTTTGCCTGCAGCTCTGAGAAAGCCTGGGCTGCTTCCCCAAACAAAAGGAGTAGGTTTATTTTGCCTCCCTCAAAATATCGGGGATGAAACCCTGGTGAAGCAGGGGGCCATGCTCGTCTCAGTTCTAGTGCAAGGTCTGCCAATTCGGGAAAGTTCTGGTGTGCGGCTTCCAGCGCCTCAGCATCGAGGGGGTAACCTTCAACAGAAATAAAGGTAAGCCTGCCTTTTTGGGGAGATTGGCGCCAGGCCTGCCAAGTGGCAAGAAAATTCAGGCCTGTCCCAAAACCTGTTTCTGCAATCACTGTGTGGCTTTTCTCTCGCCACATCGTCTCTATACCGGTGCCTTTAATGAAAACGAACCTGCTTTCTTCTAGGCCATTTTCCAGAGAATAATAGACATCATCAAATAAGGGAGCAACCGGGGTGCCCTCTCGCCATTCCAATGTTTGTTTTTTTAATGCCTGTACCATGTGACTATTGATTTAGGTTTCCAGAAAATTAACTTTAATGCGTGTTAAAAAAATATGGTGAACAAATGTTCATATATTTTTAAGACCTGTTTGTTTTAAATCATGTTCAGCATGAGTGATATGGATTTTATATGTTTTTTGAATTAGATGGCGTTTCTCCTACAGTAGTCGATGAAACGGTTTGGGTGGCGCCAACAGCAAGTGTTATTGGGCGGGTGGAACTGGCCCATCAATCAAGTGTTTGGTTCGGGGCTACCATTCGTGGTGATAATGATCCTGTTTTTATTGGCCAGGGTAGTAATATTCAGGACAACTCCGTGCTGCATACTGACGAAGGGGCGCCTCTTCGTATTGGGGATAGGGTTACTGTGGGGCATAAAGTGATGCTTCACGGTTGTGAGATTGGAAATAACAGCCTGATTGGCATGGGAAGTACCATTCTTGATTACGCCAAGGTTGGGGCGGGATCTATTGTGGGGGCCAATAGCTTGGTTACCCAAGGCAAAGAGTTTCCGGAACGAGTGCTTATTATGGGGTCGCCAGCAAAAGTGGTTCGGGAGTTGACTGATGAAGAATATGAAATGATCTCGAAATCAGCCGATATCTATATCGAAAACGCCCAGAGATTCAAAAAAAGCCTGAAGAAAATAAACCTTTAAGTATATTATACCCGTATAAGAGGTTTTGTGCGGGTGGTTGGAAATGAATATGAATTTTGCCGATATCAATGAGATACGGAATATTGACCTCGAAGCACGAGTGGAAATTGCTTCCAAAGTGGGTCGTATTATGGCTCATCAATCAGGCAAACTGGATAAAAGTGGAGCACTGGAGTTAGCCCGTGTATTGGTAGATGATGTTTCTGTTTCTGTGAGAGAAGCTCTTTCACGTGAACTGAAAACATGCTCATTTTTACCTGAAGATCTTATAGACACGCTGGTTAATGATATTGATCAGATATCCTTGCCCTTTCTTATTACCTCACAGGCGGTGGATGATGTCTTTCTGGAAGAAATTGTTAGGAGTTGTGGCAGTGAGGCGCAGGAAGCCATAGCTCAACGCAATGGTATTTCTGAGGCCTTGGCTTATGTTATTAGTGATGTTGGTAGTCTGCCCTCTGTGAACAAGCTTGCTGAAAACGCGAGGGCGGAAATGTCTCTACGCAGTTTTAATCGCCTGATTGACCGCTTTCCTGAAGATTGCAGCTTGATGGAAAAATTGGTTCAACGGGGTGATTTTCCTCCGGATGTGGTTGAGAAAATAATCTTCAAGGTTTCGCGTCAATATGGTGAGTATCTCACCAGTAAATTTGATATGGCAGTCGATTATGCATCTTATCTTGTGTCCATTGCGAAGAGGCAGGTATTTTCCCGAACACTAGAGGCTGCATCTTTACCGGAAATTGAGAATTACCTCAGGCAGCTAAATGGTAATAGAATGCTGACCTCAGATATATTGTTGGGGTACCTGCAGAATAGAAACCTGCGCTTGTTCATCATGTCTCTTTCCATCCTGTTGGCAATCCCTTATGAGCGCGTCAAAGATGCAATCGATAAACGGGACAAGACTGTGTTGGCTCGTCTCTTGGATGCAGCAGGGTTTTCCAAATCAGTTATTGGTGTGATGCTGATTGCCTATGATCGCTTGCTTCAGGCTCTATAAAACTAGAGATAAGAGGCTGGTTAGCCTGTCTCTTGTGTATTGACTTGGCACATTGTGCCGTTTTGATACATTTCAAATTGGGAACGTGTTGGGCGAAAATGTATAACCATTTGAAATATAAAGATATTATTTTTGGCACGCCTTATGCTTAGTAAGAAGTGTCTTCTGCGTTTTGCCTGAGATTTGGAAGACAAGTTTAGTTGGTGCACTACCATCTGCCTGAGTGGACTATGCACCAAACCTGATATGGCGAGCAGCTTTGTCTGTTCGCCATTTTTCTTTAGAGAATTTGCAGGTTCAGCCATTCGGCTTTCAGGGCTGGTTTTTCCTTACCCTCAATTTCTATGGTTACATCCAGTGTCAGCATGAACTGTCTGCCCGGGCGCTCTTCAATATTTTTGAGGAAGAATTTTCCTCTTATTTTGTCCCCTGCATGAACAACATTCATCAGCCGTACTTTGTTCATGCCATAGTTCACTTCCACGGTTCTATTTTCAACCGTTAGTGCGCTTTGGCTCCACATGATACTGATCATGGAAAGGGTCAGAAAGCCGTGGGCGACGGTGCCGCCAAATGCTGTCTCTTTGGCTTTTTCAGGGTCAATATGGATAAATTGCCTGTCCTCGGTGGTTTCTGCAAAGGCATTGATGCGTTCCTGATCTATGAGGAACCAGTCCGAGATGCCAGTCTCCTTGCCAATATGGGTGAATAGGTCTTCGACAGGGACAATTGTTGGCATGATAGGCCTTTCTCTCGAAACTGTTTCGAGCCAGATAATAACGGATTATCCGTTATGTAGGCCCACGCTTGCTGAAGGCAACAGGAGGAAATCTTAATCCTGAGTTAGAATAACTTCGGGGTTCATAATATTATGGGGGTCTAGCGCCTGCTTGATTGCCCGCATGGCTGAAATTTCACTGGCAGGTTTCAGCCTTTGCAGATCTTCCCGTTTCAGGGTGCCGATGCCATGCTCTGCTGAAATCGAGCCGCCCATACTAGCAGTAATATTATGCACCAGTGTATTCATGGTTTCCCAGTTGGCCAGAAACTCAGCTTTATTTGCTTCCGGTGGTTGCATAACATTAAAGTGGATATTGCCATCTCCCAGATGCCCAAAGGGTGTTAGCCTACAGCCTGGAAAAGCATCTGTCACGGCCTTGCTGGCCGTTTTCAAAAATTCCGGCACGGATGAAACAGGCACAGCAATATCATGCTTAATGCTGCCGCCTTCATGCTTCTGGGCTTCAGACATGCTCTCCCGTACCTTCCAGAACTGCTTGCTCTGCTGCATGTTGCTGGCGAAGGCGCCGTCTATGATGAGGCCGTTTTCCATATTCTCTTCCAGCCAGGCTTCCAGCCTGTTTTCCAGTGCCGGATCGGGGGAACTGCTGGCCACGTCACAGACAATATGCCACGGGGCAGGGGCCGCCAATGGGGCTGTTGTACCGGGAATATGTTTGATCACCATATCAATACCTGCCTGAGGTAATATCTCAAAGGCAGAAACCCTGTCTCCCGTGATATCCCGCAAGGAAGAGAGTAGGGACAGCGCATGAGTGGGTTCCTGTACTGCCAGCCAATAAGTGTAGCGCTGCCTCTCCGGTGGATAAAGCTTGAAGATCGCCTTTGTGACGATGCCTAACGTGCCTTCTGCGCCAATAAGAAGCTGAGTGAGGTTATACCCGGTATTATCTTTTCTGAGGCCTGAGATCGTGCTGATGATATCCCCATTGGGTAGCACAGCTTCTAAGCCCAGCACTAAGGCTCTGGTAGTGCCATAACGCAGCACATGAATACCACCGGCATTGGTGGAAATAACGCCGCCTACCGTGCAACTGCCTTCTGAGGCAAGGGACAGTGGAAACAGCCTGTCTTTATCGCTTGCAGCCTGCTGTAGGGCAGCTATGGGCACACCGGCTTCCGCCGTGATGGTATAATCTTCAGTATTAACGCTGTGAATTTTATTCATACGTTTTGTGCTGAAAAGAACTTGGCTGCGCCCTTCAAGGCCGGGAGTGCAGCCCCCCACAAGGCCTGTGTTGCCGCCTTGGGGAACTATCTGGATATAATTGTCATGGCAGTAACGGATAAGGCTGGAGGCCCGCTCTACGGTGTCTGGCATCAGCATTAAAGGGGTCTCGCCATAGAATTTATCACGCCATTCACGTAGGTGAGGAGCTATGATGTCGGGGTCATCCGTGAAGCTTTTGGGGTCTGCCAGCTCTTTCAGGGCTGTTATGTGCTCTTGCTTAATCATTGTGTCTCTCGTGGGGCTGCCGCGCGGCGTAGTCGGTCATTAATGGCAATGCCTATCCCCTTTTGAGGAATAGGGGAAATATGTATTTTTTTTGGATTTTGTTTGTCAGCTTTTCTTATTATTTTAAATAGGTTATGGGCTGCTTCTGATAAATTTCCTGAGGGGCTGAGATTGTAATCTCCTTCAACTTTATCAAAGCCTATAAGGATGGAGCCGGCTTCCTTTTTTGTGCTGTTTAGCTGCACTAGAGCGTTGGGTGCGTAGTGGCTGGCCAGTTGCCCCGGAGCGGTAATTTTATCATCATCACGGTCATAAACCACTTGTCCCGCTGCCTCGGCAATTTCATCAGCTGTAATGCTACCTGGGCGCAGCAGTATGAGTTTGCCGTTCATCTCGCCGACGATTGTGGATTCTATACCCACCTGTGTGGATCCACCATCAATGACAAGCCTTACCTTCCCTGCTAGTCCCTCCTCCACGTCTTCTGCACAGGTTGGGGAAAGTTTGCCTGATGGATTGGCACTTGGCGCGGCTATAGGGTGGCCAAGTTGTTCAATAATCTGTCTTGTTGTTTGCTGGGCAGGGCATCTTACAGCCAGTGTGGATAGCCCCGCAGAGACAGCTTCAGGGATGCCATTTCCCTCCCGTTGTGGTAAAACAAGGGTAAGTGGGCCGGGCCAGAAAGCCCTGATAAGCGTTTCGGCCGTGGGTGAGATATGCACCAGTTGCTGTGCCATGCGCATGTTAGACACGTGACAGATAAGAGGGTTGTTGGCAGGACGCCCCTTTGCTTTGTAGATAAGAGCAACTGATTCGGGGTTGGTAGCGTCTCCAGCTAATCCATACACAGTTTCGGTCGGTAAAGCGACAATTTCCCCGTTTTTCAGGGCCGCTACGGAATCATTTACTGCACGCTCATCGGCTTCAGAAATCACGGTTGTTATCAGTTTTTTCATAAACAAGCGCCAGTCTATTGAGTATAGCATTTGCCAGATTTATCTGCCATTTCCATTGCCTGATAGGTCAAAGCATGAAGGCAGACAATAGCTTTATCATATGAGGGAGTGAAAGGCATGACCGAATATCGTGCACCGTTGGAAGAGATAACATTTGCTCTGCAAACAATGGCAGCAATGGAGACTTGGTCCAGCATTGCAGGCTTTGAAGATGCAGGCGAAGACCTGATCGCTGCAATTCTTGAGGAAGCTGGCAAGCTCACATCCGATGTGGTGGCCCCCACGAATGTGGTGGGGGATAAAGAGGGTGCAAAATTAATTGATGGCAGGGTGGTCACACCAGAAGCCTTCAAACCTATGCATCAGGCCTATGTGGAAGGTGGCTGGCCGACCCTTGCCATGAATCCGGAATATGGCGGACAGGGTCTGCCTTTTACGCTGGCTATGGCAGTGCAGGAGATGCTTACTTCTGCCAACATGGCCTACAGCCTGATGCCTCTTTTGTCGGCGGGTACAGTTGAGGCCTTGGAAGTGCATGGCTCAGAAGAACAACAGGCGCTTTACCTCCCCAAGCTGATCGATGGTACATGGTCTGGTACCATGAACCTGACAGAGCCCTCAGCGGGTTCTGATGTTGGGGCCCTGCGCACCAAAGCAGAGCCAATCGGTGATGGCCGCTATAAAATTACGGGCCAGAAAATATTCATCACCTGGGGTGACCACGATTTGGTGGAAAATACCATTCACATGGTTCTGGCGCGCTTGCCGGATGCGCCGGAAGGCACTAAGGGCATTTCCATGTTCATTGTGCCGAAATATCTGGTGAATGCCGATGGTTCTTTGGGGGCAGAAAATGATCTGCGTCCAGTGAGCCTTGAGCATAAAATGGGCATCCATGCCAGCCCTACTTGCGTGATGTCTTATGGCGATAACGGGAATTGCATTGGTTATCTGATTGGTGAAGAAAATAAAGGCATGAGCAATATGTTCACAATGATGAACAATGCGCGTGTTGGCGTGGGTTTGCAGGGTGTGGCAATTGCTGAGCGCGCATACCAGCAAGCAGTGGCTTATGCTATGGACAGGGTGCAATCAGCAGAACTGGGCAGTGCCAGCAGGTCGCCTGTCGCCATTATCAAACACCCTGACGTGCGTCGGATGCTCATGACCATGCGCGCCCAGACAGAAGCAATCAGAGCCATTATATACCGAAATACATGGGCCATTGACCGGGCACATAAAGCAGAAAATGCAGAAGAAATGGCAGCAGCCAAAGGTGAAGCTGATCTTCTCACTCCTATTTCCAAAGCCTATGCAACAGATACCGGCTGTGAAGTTGCCTCTTTGGCTGTTCAGGTTCATGGCGGCATGGGCTTTATTGAAGAAACCGGTGTGGCTCAGCATTATCGTGATGCCCGCATTGCCCCTATTTATGAGGGAACCAATGGTATCCAGGCGCTTGATTTGGTGGGGCGTAAACTGAATATGGATGGCGGTATACACTGGAAAAAACTCATCACTGAAATGCAGGAGTTTGCCTCCGGCATGGATGGTGAGTTGCAATCCGTTCAGGCTGATCTGCAAGCGGGGATTACGGCTTTGTCTGAAGCGGCAGAAATGCTCATGGCTAATGGCATGGAAAAAATCAACGATACAGCATCCGCCGCGACGCCTTACTTGCGTTTGTTTGGAACGGTTTTGGGAGGATACCTTCTTGTCAAACAGGCAAAACATGCATCAAAATCACTTGCCGAAGGACATAATCAGCCCATTTTAAAATCCAAGATGGCGATAGCGAAATTCTTCATCGAGCAACTTTTGCCGGTGGCGACAGCTTCTCTGGGGCCGATTAAGGCCGGGGCAGCTACAGTCATGGCCTTGGATGAAGAATATTTCGTTCGTCGTTGATAGGGATCAACAGAAAACGGACATCTTGTGACACAGACACTTGAAGCATATACAGCAGATTTACCTGATAAAGGGGCTGATCTAGCAGATCATTATTCCGAGCGTGCGAAGCTCGGTAAATCGCTTCTGAAATTTCCTTTGGGCGATGATGTGCCTGCCGAGGACAAGGTATTTGAAGTTGCCAAAGGTGTTTTTTGGGCAAGAATTCCCATGCCCTGGGCTTTGGATCATATCAATATCTATCTCATAGACGATGGAGATAGCTGGACTGTTATTGATACAGGTGTTTACGGCGATTTCAGCATAAACACGTGGGAAATATTGGAAGCCAAAGTGCTTGGCGGTAAACCTGTCTCACGGGTGATTGCGACGCACCTGCATCCTGATCATGTCGGGATGGCAGGATGGTTGGTGGATCGCTACGAGGCCAGTCTATACATGAGTCAGGCAGAGTATCTTACTGCACTAACCTTGTGGCTGTCTGCCAGTGCCGAGGTACCAGACTATCAGTTGCGTTTTTTATTTCAGGCAGGGGTGAGCCGCGAGAAAGAAGAAGCCATTAAACAGGCTGGTTTTGGTATGTTCAAAGCCGTTGTGCATGAACTGCCAGGCTCCTTCACTCGTCTTGAGGATGGAACAGAGCTTGTCATTGGCGGCAGGCGCTGGCGTGTGGTTATTGGTCGAGGGCACTCGCCAGAGCATGTTTGCCTATATTGCCTTGATGAGCCGCTCTTGATTGCGGGGGATCAGGTTCTGCCCAGCATCACATCCAATGTGTCTGTCACAGGCAAGGAGCCGAATGGAAACCCGCTGGCTCATTGGTTTACCAGTTTAAACAGGATGAAAGCATTGCCGGATGATGTGCTCGTGCTGCCGTCACATGGTCAGGCTTTTTATGGGTTGCATTTGCGCCTGAACAGCTTGGTCGATGGACATTTGTCCAAGCTGAAAATCCTGCATGATTGGCTGGCTGAGGAACGGTCACCAGTGGAAACCCTGCCTGTTCTATTCCGACGGAAATTAACAGGTCATGATTTTTACATGGCACTAGGGGAGGCCCTTGCCCATATCCATCTTTTAGAATCGCTGGATCTGGCAGAACGTCGTTTTGATGGTGAAGTAAACCGCTTTAAGGCCATCGGCACTTACGATCCGGAAAAGATCGTGGCACATAGCCATGGCTTATCGGGCGTGACTTTGCGGTCACTGGCTGATTTTGAGTCATAAAAAACAAGGTTTTATGCTTTACCTCATGGAGATGTCCATCTTATAACTCGAGTCAGAGTTGAATAATAATTTGAGGATATTTCCATGACGGATACAGCAGGTAGCCCCGATGAGCTGGCGGGCATGAGCTTTGAAGAAGCCATGGCAGCGCTGGAACAAGTGGTGGCAAAGCTGGAATCCGGAAATGCCCCGCTTGAGCAATCCATTGCGCTATACACCCGCGGTACACAACTCAAAGCCCACTGCGAGGCAAAACTGCAGGATGCGCAAGCCAAGATAGAAAAAATCACACTGGATGGTAACGGCGCGCCCGCTGGTACTGAACCGTTTGATGCGGAGTAATTTGTGTGATTATTGAAAACGGCGCCCTTGAAGAAGCATTAGCGGCAACATCCTCGGCGATTGAGAGGGTGCTTGATCCCATTCTCGCTGTTCCAGAAGGGCCAGAGGCGCGCGTGGTGGAAGCGATGCGTTATGCGGTTTTCTCTGGGGGGAAACGCCTGAGGCCATTTCTTGTTCTGGCCAGCGCTGAGCTATTTGATGTGGAACGGTCTCATGCGCTCAGGGTGGCTGCAGCGATTGAGTGTGTGCACTGCTATTCTCTCATCCATGATGATTTACCCGCAATGGATGATGACGATATGCGCAGGGGACAGCCCACAGTGCATAAGGCCTTTGATGAAGCGACCGCCATACTGGCAGGGGACGCACTTTTAACGCTCGCCTTTGATATTCTGGCCGGTGCGGAAGCCCATGATGATCCACGTGTACGCCTCGAGCTGGTGCGCCGCCTGGCCAAGGCCTCGGGTCATAACGGCATGGTTGGTGGGCAGATGATCGATCTTTCTGCCGCTAGCCATGATATGACAGAACCAGCCATTCACCGCCTGCAGCAGATGAAAACGGGGGCGCTTATTACATTCTCGGCAGAGGCTGGGGCTGTTATGGGCCATGCCAGTAGGCAGGCCATCGCGTCAGTTCACGGCTATGCCCGTGATTTGGGGCTCGCTTTTCAGATAGCGGATGATCTCCTTGATGTGCAGGGCACAGAAGATGAAGTTGGTAAAGCCGTTGGTAAGGATGCCGGGGCTGGTAAGGCCACGCTTGTGGGTTTGATGGGGTTGGAGCGGGCTCAAAACCAGGCTGAAATTCTCACCACTCAGGCGATTGAGCACCTCTCCGTATTTGATGAGCGTGCGTCTCTTTTGCGTGCGCTTGCACATTTTGCTATAAATCGTCGAACATAATCTGTATTACCCCTCTGAAGGTAAGCAGATAAGCAAAGTCCGACAAAGGATAGTGAGTTGAGCGTACGCCCTGAAACACCATTACTTGATCAGGTCATGACCCCGGAAGACCTCAAGAAGCTGCCTAAGGAAAAACTGAAGCAGGTTGCTGATGAGTTGCGCACTGAAATGATCAGTGCTGTTTCTGTCACCGGCGGGCATTTTGGGGCGGGTCTCGGTGTGGTAGAGCTAACAGTTGCGTTGCATTATGTTTTCAACACGCCAGAAGACAGACTTATCTGGGATGTGGGGCACCAGGCGTACCCTCATAAAATACTGACAGGCAGACGGGATCGTATCCGTACCATTCGTCAGGGGGGCGGTTTGTCGCCGTTCACCAAGCGCGGTGAAAGTGATTATGATCCGTTCGGGGCCGGGCATTCCTCCACGTCTATCAGTGCGGCACTAGGCATGGCAGTAGCGAACAAACTGGATGATAAGCCGGGTAAGGCCATTGCGGTTATTGGTGACGGTGCCATGAGCGCGGGTATGGCCTATGAAGCCATGAATAATGCCGAGCAGGCGGGCAACAGGCTGATTGTTATCCTGAACGATAATGACATGTCTATCGCACCAGCCGTGGGGGCCATGAGTGCCTATCTGGCGAAGGTGATTTCTTCCCGCCCGTTCCTCAGCCTGCGTGATTTTGGTAAGAAGATGATCGCCATGCTGCCGCGGCCACTGGCTGACAGGGCCCGGCAGGCAGAAGAATATGCCCGAGGTATGGCGGCAGGTGGCGGCACGCTGTTTGATGAATTGGGGTTTTATTATGTTGGCCCCATTGATGGCCACAATATGGAACACCTGTTGCCGGTGCTGGAGAATGTGCGTGACGCCATCGATGGCCCCATTTTGGTGCATGTGGTGACAGAGAAGGGCAGAGGCCACCCTTTTAGTGAGCCGCGCGATGATAAATATCACGCTGTACCGCAGTTCGACCTTGTCAGCAAGGAAGAGAAAAAGTCCAAGCCTCAGGCCCCGAGTTATACGGGTGTCTTTGCCAAGGCCCTTATCAAGGCTGCGGAAAAGGACGAGAAAATAACGGCCATTACCGCCGCGATGCCATCTGGCACCGGGCTTGATAAATTTGAGCAGGCTTTCCCTGATCGCACCTTTGATGTGGGCATTGCAGAGCAACATGCCGTAACCTTCGCCGCGGGCCTCGCCACCGAAGGCTATAAGCCTTTTGTTGCCATCTATTCCACCTTCCTACAGCGTGCCTATGATCAGGTGGTGCATGATGTGGCTGTGCAGAAGCTGCCCGTACGCTTTGCGATTGATAGGGCAGGCCTTGTCGGGGCGGATGGCCCCACCCATGCGGGCAGCTTTGATATCACCTATCTCGCCAGCTTGCCTAATATGGTTGTGATGGCCGCAGCCGATGAAGCCGAGCTGATGCATATGGTGGCGACAGCGGCCAGCATTAATGACAGGCCGTCTGCTATTCGTTATCCGCGCGGTGAGGGCATGGGCGTTGACATGCCAGATGAAGGCCAAGTGCTGGAAATCGGCAAGGGCCGTATCGTGAAAAAGGGCAGCAAGGTTGCGATCCTTTCGCTTGGGGCGCGCTTAGGTGAAGCCCTTCAGGCGGCGGATGACTTGGAAGCCAGAGGCCTTTCCACCACCGTGGCAGACGCACGCTTTGCCAAACCGATTGATGAGCATATGATCCGTGATCTGGCAGCAACCCATGATGTGCTGATCACCATTGAGGAAGGTTCTATCGGCGGTTTCGGTGCCCATGTGATGGATTTCATGGCAGAAGAGGGCATATTGGATGGAGCGCTCAGGGTGCGGGCGCTTAAGCTGCCTGACGTGTTCCAGGATCATGACAAGCCTGAGAAAATGTATGCCGATGCTGGCCTGAACGCAGAAGGCATTGTGAAGGCTGTTCTCAAAGCCTTGGGCCGTAATGATTTTGGTCAATCCTCTGCCACGCTTGGCAAGGCCTAGGCCTGAGGCGGCGCCGTGGCAGCAAAGCAGAGAGCCGATGTTGCCCTTGTGGACCGGGGTTTGGTGGAAAGCCGGGCCAAGGCGCAGGCACTTATTATGGCCGGTGTTGTCTTTTCCGGTGAAACCAAAATTATCAAAGCGGGCCAGCCCATCAAGGAAGGCCAGCCTCTTGAAGTGCGGGGGAAGGATCACCCTTGGGTGAGCCGGGGTGGCCTGAAGCTAGAAAAAGGCCTTACGCATTTTGAGGTGGATATCACAGACCATATTGTAATTGATGTAGGGGCCTCTACCGGTGGTTTCACAGATGTTGCGCTCACAAAGGGGGCAGCAAAGGTCTATGCGGTGGATGTAGGGCGAGGTCAGCTTGCCTGGAAATTACGCGAAGATGATCGTGTAGTAGTGCTTGAAAAAACCAATGCAAGGTATTTAACTAAAAGAGAAATTCCTGATCCTGTTGATTTTATTGTTTGTGATGCCAGCTTCATTTCCTTAAAAACAGTATTGCCTTCCGCCATGGCTCTAGCCAGGCCCGGTGGGAAGCTAATTGCCCTTATCAAACCCCAGTTTGAAGTGGGGAAAGAAAATGTTGGCAAAGGCGGTGTGGTACGTGATCCCGCCCTGCATCAGGCTGTGTGCGATGATATAAAAGCTTGGCTAAATGACTTGCCGGACTGGCAAGCCCACGGCATTACCGAAAGCCCGATCAAGGGGCCTGAAGGCAATGTGGAATTCCTGATTTACGGTGAGAAGATACATGGCTGAGCAGCTTCAGGTGAGGATCGCTTCCCTTGGTGCGCAGGGGGATGGTGTTGCCAGCCATGAAGACGTGCCCGTTTATGTGCCCGGTGCTTTGCCGGGGGAAGAAGTGCTCGCCACGGTGCAGGAGCGTAAAAAGGGTGGTCTTTACTGCGAACTGGCAGAGGTAGTTGTGGCCTCGCCAGAGCGTATAGAGCCAGCATGCCCACATTTCAGCACCTGTGGTGGTTGCCAGCTTCAGCATATGAGCAATAGCCTCTATGCAGAGTGGATAGGCTCTCGCGCGTCGATGGCTTTGGCGCAGCACAGGCTGGATACATCCGTTATCAGGGCACCGATGATCACCCCTCAGGCCAGCCGGCGACGCATCGCCCTGAAGGCACTGAAAGTGGCGTCTGGTGTGGTGCTGGGGTTTAACGAGCGGCAAAGCCACCGGGTGATCGATCTTTCCGTCTGTCCTGTTACACGGCGAGAACTGACAAGCCTGTTTGCCTCTATCCGCACCTTGCTGCAAGCTGTGCTGAAGCAGGGCATGGCGGCCAGCGTGCATCTCACGCTCACGTCCACAGGGGTGGATATGCTGGTTGAAGCCCCGATGCCTCTTGACCTGGCGGCACGGGAAACGCTGGTCGATTTCGCGAATGAACATGATTTGGCCGCTCTGCACTGGCAAGAAGAAGGTTTTCTGGACCCCGTTGCTATCAGGCGCGAGCCTGTGATGAATTTTTCCGGCACCCTTGTGCCTTTGCCCCCAGCTTCTTTTGTGCAGGCCAGCACAGAGGGGGAGACCGACCTTGTGGCTGTTGTTACACAGGCCTGTGAGGGTTATGGCCGTGTGGCGGACCTGTTTGCCGGTGTCGGCACTTTTACGTTTGCCTTAGCGCGCAGCCATCAGGTGTTGGCTGTTGAGGGGGCCAAAGGCGCGCTTGAGGCCCTTACCAGGGCAGCCAATATTAGCACAGGCCTGAAAAAGGTAGTGCCGCACCATCGTGACCTGTTCCGCCGCCCGCTCACTGCGAAGGAGCTGGCCCCTTTTGAAGCTGTGGTGTTTGACCCACCCCGTGCTGGTGCTAAAGAGCAGGTCGCCGAGCTGGCTGGCTCTGCTGTGCAGCGTATTGTCGCTGTTTCCTGTAACCCGAACACCTTCGCGCGGGATGCCCGCATGCTGGTGGATGGCGGTTATGTGCTTGAGAGCGTACAGCCGGTGGATCAGTTCTTATGGTCACCACATCTCGAGCTGGTAGCTGTGTTTACCCGTGCTGAAAGTGTTTGATCAGAGTCAAGCAGGTTTCCTCTCATTCTGTTATACTGGTAGAACTGTATAGCGAAAGGAGGGGGTATGTTTGAAAATCCATCATTGATGACCCGTATTATAGTGGGGAAAACAATTGGCCTTATCTTTGGCCTTATCGGGTTTTTCATTTTGCCATTAATGGTGCCGGATGTGGGGTTGATGTTCCGGCTTGCTATCCTGTGTTGGTACACGACTGTGGGGGCTATGATTGGCGTTTTTGGCGTGTTTTCCTATCACCCTATGCTGCATTTGCCCATGCCCTGGTGGTTCCGGTCCACATGGATTGGTGGCTGGATGAATTTTGTACTGGTGCTGTTTATTCATGATGAGCTGGCTCCCATGATGAAAGCAGTTTTGGGCGAGAATACAGCCTTTTCCTCACCTTTCTGGCTGGTGTTGGAAGGGGTGATTATTGGCTTGATTATCGGGTATTTTTCCACCCGCTTTGGTGGTGAAGGCAAGGATACAGTGGGGTATTGAGACTTGAGCGCTAACCGGGTGGTTAGAATTGCATGACACTTGTTTCAAACCTTCTGGCCATGGCGGGTGGCATTGGGCTGTTTCTTGTTGGTATGCAGATTCTAACAGAGGGGTTGCGGGCGCTTGCCGGCGGAGCATTGCGCCGCACACTTGCTCGCTATACCAAAAGCCCGGTTTCAGGTGCGCTGACAGGGGCGGTGACAACGGCCATTATTCAATCGTCCAGCGCGACAACGGTAACGGCGGTTGGCTTTGTGGGAGCCGGTTTGCTTACCTTCCCCCACGCGCTGGGGATTATTTTCGGTGCGAATATTGGCACCACTCTGACGGGCTGGCTCGTCGCGCTTCTGGGCTTCAAGTTAAAGCTGGGTGTGCTGGCGCTGCCTCTTGTGTTTACAGGGGCGATGCTAAGGCTTTTTGGGCGAAAACCGCTTAGAAACATGGGGTGGGCCCTTGTTGGCTTCAGCCTTTTATTCATCGGCATTGATATCATGCAAACAGGTGTTTCCGCTTTTGAAGGGGTGATCACTCCTGCGGATTTCCCGCCCAACACCATGATCGGCAGGCTGCAACTGGTTTTTATCGGTGTTTTTATCACCTTGATCACGCAATCATCCAGTGCGGGGGTTGCTACAGCGATGGTGGCGCTTGCTGCGGGTACTATTTCATTTCCTCAGGCAGCCGCAATCGTAATAGGGATGGACGTGGGCACCACCTTTACGGCGGCTTTGGCCACACTTGGTGGTTCGGCGGCTATGCGGCAAACCGGGTATGCCCATGTGGTTTATAATATCCTCACTGGTATTATGGCCTTTTTTCTGCTGGATTTATACACCCTGTGGATCAAGGGCTTTGGTATGCTTGAGGCAGGTACAGGTAATGCCCAGGTAGCAGTGGCTGTGTTTCACACCATGTTTAACACACTTGGGGTGATATTGGTTCTGCCTTTTACGCGCCCTTTCGCGCGTTTAATAACCCATCTGGTGCCAGACAGGGGGCCACGGCTTAGCAGCATGCTGGATACCAAACTTTTACTTGATTCCGAAGCTGCCATTGACGCCGCTCTCGCGACAGTGGAAACCATAGCGAAGGAGTTGTTTGCCATTTTGGCCAGTTTGCTCGGTAAACGCCATGACCTGTATAAAATGCAAGGGCGTTTGGAGGAGGTGGAGCGCGCCATCCTGGATACCAGCGATTTTGTCACGAAAATCCGCACGGATGATACGATGGAAAATGATAGTCACTCGCGGCACCAGGAGGTTATGCATGTGCTGGATCATCTTCGCCGGCTGCATCATCGGGCTATGCAGGCGGAGCGTATAGAAGGTCTTTCAAGGGGGAGACGCCTGCAGCGGCTGGCCTTTGTACTCATGAAGTGCCTCACCGCAGTTACAGGAGCAGATAGGACTATGGCAGGCGCAGTGGCCCGGCATCATAAATTGTGGATTATGATGACACGCCAGCATGATTCCTACCGCCTGCATACCATTGATCAGGCAGCAGAACAGCAGGCTTCCAGCCAGCACCTCCTGAAAAAACTGGATAGCATGAGATGGCTTCAGCGTGCCGCATATCATATTTGGCGTATCTCGGTGCATTTGCCTGCTAAGGATGTAAACATAAGCGAAACTGTGTTAACAGGTCATGCAAATGCAACTGATTGATCTTTTTGTTATCTGCATTGCGGCGATAACACTTGTTTGCCTGAACCTGCCTGCCGTGCGGGACACAGAGCTATGGCGAGCCACGGTGACACCGCTGGCCTCTATCATCGGCAGTGGCTTTCTGATTGTTGCGCCTCTGCTCGCTGAAATTACAGGCCTTTACGCCCCGTTTGCCATGCTGGGCATTATTG
>JBNKGK010000008.1:0-23245 GCA_050289785.1 Kordiimonas sp. | reverse complement strand
GCAGGACAAACAAGAATCATAAAATAGCCCAGCTAAAAAGTTATCTGGAAACGCTTAAATCAAAACACACACTGCAAACATTGTATGAACCTAAGTCTATATGAAACTTATAGATAAAGACAAGTAAAGGAACACAACTTCTCTATTTTATTAACTATATGTCGTGCCAGAGGTCTGGACGTGTGATGCGCCATATGCGAATGTGCTATTCGACGTGAGGGAATAAGTGGAAACCTGATGATCACATTTGAAAATGTTGGAATGCGGTATGGAATGGGGGCTGAAGTCCTGAAGGATGTCAGCTTTTCATTGGATCGAGGTTCTTTTCATTTCCTTGTGGGCCCCTCCGGTGCTGGCAAAACGACCCTCCTGAAATTATTATATTTAGCCCACCGTCCTTCCCGCGGTTTAATCAACTTTTTCGGGAAAGACTTGGCAACAATAGAACGGAATGACCTGCCACGCCTCAGGAAACGCATTGGTGTCGTTTTTCAAGATTTTCGCCTATTTGATCACCTCACCGCCTTTGAAAATGTGGCCTTGCCGCTCCGTATTCAGGGGGCAAAAAAGGACCAGATCGCTGAACATGTGGAAGAACTGCTCAGTTGGGTGGGCCTGGAAGAGAGAATGCACGCACGGCCTGCCACGCTCTCTGGCGGGGAAAAACAGCGTGTCGCCATTGCCAGAGCCATTATCAATAAACCGGACCTGCTGGTCGCTGATGAGCCCACAGGGAACGTGGACCCAGATATGTCACGCCGCCTAATGCACCTGTTTGTGGAACTGAATAAAATCGGCACCACAACCATTGTCGCCACCCACGAGGAGAGCCTCGTGAAATCAGTAGGGGCTCCGGTGCTGCAACTGAAGAAAGGGGAGTTACGCCATATTCCCGGCGGCACTCCCATAGACCCAGGGGAATAGTTATGTGGGGCCGTACCTTACAATTCCTTCCTCGTCAGGGGCAGCGTGAAGGCCTGCTCTCATGGGTGATTGCTGTCATGCTGTTTTTATGCACCCTTGCCCTGACAGGTGGCCTCACCCTAGGCAAAGGGCTGGAGCGGTGGAGTGCCGGATTAACTTCTAATCTCTCTGTCCAGATTGTGGTGGATAACCCGATCGAGCGGCAAAGACAAACCGAAGCAGCCCTCAGGCTTTTGAAGGCTACGCCCGGCATTGTCAGCGCTGAAGTGATTGCGGAATCAGAAGTGCTGGCCATGCTGTCCCCCTGGCTGGGCGACATTCCCTTTGATAGTGGCTTGCCCCTGCCAACGCTAATTGAGGTAAAACTGACAAGCCCAGATGCCGTGAACATACCAGGGCTGAACGAGCGCTTACGCGCAGCAGCCTCCGGTGCCCGGCTGGATGACCACCAAGCCTGGATGGAGCAGATTTTAAACTTGGCTGCCATTGTTCAATTACTGCTGATGGGCATCGTTTTTATGGTTATTCTCTGCACCATTGCCATTGTTATTTTTGGCTGCCGCGCTGGCCTTGCCACCCATAGGGAAAGCATCGAGATTATGCACCTTATGGGCGCGGAAGATAAAACAATCTCCAAAGCCTTTGACGAACGCTATTTGATGCACGGCCTTAAAGGAGGCCTGATTGGTGTGCTTTTAGCCAGCCTCACCATCTATATGCTCATCAACTTTGCTGAAAAAATGGGCCAAGGCCTTATTCAGGCAGGGCTGCCACAAACAGGAAGCCTGTTGTGGCTTGCCTTGCTGCCTCTGGCTTCCGGCCTGATTACCATGTTCACTGCCCGGCTAACAGTCAGACGGGCACTTTTAAAACTGATGTGACGGCCCGGCAGATGAAAAAACCTGAAAACAGACTGGCCCGCTTTGCGCTGAACACCGTGATATATATTGCTGTGTTCTGGTGTGTTGGCTTCCTATTGTTCTTCCTGCAATTGCCTCGCTCGCAAACCCTACCTGAAGACTTCAACGCGGAAGGCATTATTGTACTGACAGGAGGAGCAGGCCGCGTGGAAGCGGGCATGGAGCTTTTGGAAAGGAAGGCAGGAAAACGCCTGCTGATTTCTGGTGTGCACCCCAGCGTCACCCCGTTAGATATGAAAAACCGGACAGAAGCATCGGCTGAGCTGATGGCCTGCTGTGTTGACCTGGACCCTAACGCCCATGACACACTCACCAATGCCACAGAATCGTCCAAATGGGTGCATAAACAGGGGTTCAAAAGGATAATATTGGTGACATCAGCCTATCATATGCCGCGGGCTTATATTCTCTTTACGGCCGCACTGCCTGAGGCGGATGTGTTGCCTTACCCTGTTGGCGTGGGGCTGCCGGTGCATTTAGCAGCACGGGAATATAATAAATATATCTATACCTTTGTTCAGAATATGTTGAGCATGTTTCAATAAGACCGAAAGCAAGACCATGACCAGATTTAACACACTTGCGGGACTTGTGATTGCCGCCATCCTTATCTATGCGGGGCTCTGGTACACTACGGCCTTCAAAACAGAGAAAAAGGTGATTGATCAATTCTCTGCCTGGCGCGACAAAGGCCTGAAAGTGGATCATGGTAATGTTTCATCAGAGGGCTTTCCTTACCGACTGGTCATCAAGGTGCAAAAACCCGTCTTACATACAAGGGAAGATGGCCTGTATCTGGCAGCAAAAGAAATTACCCTGACTAGCCATTTATGGACCCCTGGCCACTGGGTAGCAGAGGCAACAGACACCGAATTTTCCCTGGCCGGGGACACGATCAAAGGCAAGGACGGCTACACACGGGCCAGCTATAAACTGCATGGCGATGATTTGCCCGTGATTGTTGTTGATTCTGGCGAAACCGATGATTTTGTGCTTGAGAAAGCGCCCGGCCTTACCGCGCCAACCAGCCTTAAAAAATGGCAGTTGTTTTTGCGCCCCGGCGTTGACACTGCAGCAGCCGAAAGTGCGCTGTATGACAAGCCGTTTCTGCAATTCAAAATCGTGATGCAGAGCGATATCGCTTCAATGAATGCAGAGGGGGAAATCAGCGGCCCTGTGATTAAAGACTGGAGCAAGAAAGAACTCTCCAACTGGAGCGCAGATGGTGGTCTTCTCATGCTGAAAACCCTTCAACTGGAAACCGCGGGTGCCAAACTTTCAGGCGATGCCAGCCTCACCCTGGATGAAGAGTTTCGCCCCCTCGGCAGTGCTACAGTATCTATTGAAGGTGGTGATAAACTTACGGCTTATCTGGCCAGCCTTGGTCTCAACACACATGAAAGCCTTCGAGCCTATAGCAACGTTCCTTCCGGCCCCTTGCCCCTCATGCTGCAAAGCGGGCAGGTGATGCTGGATGTTACGGAGATCATGCCCCTAAAACCAGTAATCAATTGAGAACCGACCATTTGCAGCTAGCCATGTTGCTGTCAATCTTCGTGGTGGCGGCCAAAATCCGGTGCCGCTTCATCTTGTCCGGCTTCAATAATATTACGCCGAATGGCACGGGTGCGGGTAAACAGGTCAAACAACTGGTCGCCGTCACCCCAACGAATAGCTCGCTGCAGTGCTGTCAGATCTTCAGTGAAACGGCCCAGCATTTCAAGCACTGCTTCCTTGTTGTTCAGGAATACATCCCGCCACATGGTAGGGTCTGAAGCTGCAATCCGGGTGAAATCCCGAAAGCCACCAGCTGAATATTTGATCACTTCAGAACTGGTCACTTCTTCAAGGTCAGAGGCCGTGCCCACAATATTATACGCAATCAGGTGCGGCACGTGGGAAGTAATCGCCAGCACTAAGTCATGATGCTCCGGCGTCATCACCTCCACTGTACTGCCCAAAGCTTTCCAGAAGGAGACTAGCTTGTCCACAGCTTCCCCGTCGGCCCCTGCCGGTGGCGTGATAATACACCAGCGGCCATCAAACAAAGACGCAAAACCAGCTGAAGGGCCAGAGTTTTCCGTACCCGCTACCGGGTGCCCGGGCACAAGATGAACCGTATCAGGTAACACCCCAGATAGGGCTTGCACCACACTGGCTTTCACGGACCCAACGTCAGAGATAATGGCACCGGCCTGCAGATGCGGGGCAATCACTTCACCCACTGCTTTCATGGCCCCAACAGGCACAGCGAGAATAACAAGATCAGCCTCTTTCACAGCCTCGGCCAGATCAGTGGTATATGCATCCGCAAGGCCCAGTTCTTCTGCTTCACGAATGACAGCTTCATTGATATCCGCAATCACCAGCTGTTCCATGGCCGCAGCCCGCCGCGCAGCCCGCGCCACAGATGAGCCAATCAGCCCCACACCAATAATGGTTAGCTTTTTGAATTTTACCTGTTCAGCCATAAACTGTGCCTTACTCTTCTTCCGGGGAGCCATTCATAAAGGCCCTGATCAGTTCCAGAACGCCGCGGTTTTCCTGCTCAAGCCCGACAGATATCCGCAGGTGATTTGGTAGGTCTCCAAACGCCCGCACCAGATACCCGTTTTTGGTGAGATACTCATAACATTCCCCTGCCGTGAATGGTGCTTCGTCAGGGAAGCCAACCAACAAGAAATTCGCCTGACTATCCACCACATCCAGCCCAAGAGCTTTAAACCCAGCGGCCAACCATGCCCGCCATACAGCATTAAAACCGGCTGCTTTTTCCAGATAATCCTGATCCTTCACAGCCGCTGTGGCCGCGGCCGCACCGGGCAAACACACATTAAAAGGCATCCGCACGCGGTTCAGCGTATCAATGATAGACGCTGAGCCATAAGCCCACCCTACACGCAAACTAGCCAAACCATAAATTTTTGAGAATGTCCTCGTCATGATCACATTCTCAGCCCGAGCCACCAGTGCCTCACCAGCCTGATAATCATCGGCTGTCACACATTCTGCATAGGCACCATCTAGCACCAGTATCACCTCAGAGGGCAGTGCTGCATGCAAGCGCTCAATCTCCGCCCAAGGCACATAAGTGCCTGTTGGGTTATTGGGGTTATCAATAAATATTAGCTTGGTTTGCGGCGTGACCGCAGTCAACAGGCCATCCACATCCACAGAAAAATCGGCCTTATTAGGCACAGCTATGCCTGTTGCCCCGGCAGCTTGTGTCTGAATTGGATAAACCGCAAAACCATATTTGCTGAAAATCACCTGATCACCAGGGCCTGTGTAACTGTGAATCAACAGGGTGAGAATGTCATCTGACCCTGCCCCACAAATCACTTGGTCCACATCAAGATTGTGCACACCAGCGATTGCCTCACGCAGATCATTTGAGCCGCCATCAGGGTAACGCATCAATTTTTCTGCGTTTTCCTGAAAGGCCTTCACAGCCTTGGGGCTGGGACCAAAGGCAGACTCGTTCGCAGATATTTTGACCACATGCTTCACACCCGCCACATGAGACCGGCCCGGCACATAAGGGGCCAGGGTATTGATCCAGTCGTGTGCTTTGGGCGGTGTCATAGCCACAATCTCCATAAACCATGTGTTTTCGCGCCTTACAAATAGGCCCAGAGCGCCCTAAACGCAAAAGGAAAGTGAAGGAAGATTGACATCTGCCTCAACTACCGCTTTTCTGTGCGGCCAAGCTGGTAGGGCTAACAGGCCATAATATTAGGACCAAAAGAACGTGACAACCGTGGCAGGACAAAGCGCAACCCTTTTCACACAGAGCCCTCTGGCTTTGGATAGCGGGGCTGCATTGTCTGATATCACTGTAGGCTATGAAACCTATGGTCAATTGAATGAGGATCGCACCAATGCCATCCTTATTTGCCATGCGCTCACGGGGGACCAATATGTGGCCAGCACACACCCGCTTACAGGCAAACCCGGATGGTGGAGCAGGCTGGTGGGCCCCGGTAAGATGATTGATACGGACAAATATTTTGTCATTTGTTCCAATGTACTTGGCAGCTGCCTTGGCACCACGGGCCCGCATGAAACAAACCCTGCGACAGGCAAAGCCTGGGGGCTTGATTTCCCGGTCATTACCATCCGCGATATGGTGCGTGTGCAGGCGGCATTGCTTGATCATCTGGATATCGCGTCGCTGATGATGGTTATCGGCGGCTCCATGGGCGGGATGCAGGTATTGGAATGGCTCACGACTTATCCGGAAAGACTGCATAGTGCTGTGGCGCTGGCGACAGCGGCTCGCCATTCTGCCCAGAACATTGCCTTCCATGAGGTGGGTAGGCAAGCCATTATGGCCGACCCAAATTGGCGAGAAGGCCGCTATTATGATCACGACGCCAAACCGAGCAAAGGCCTTTCTGTTGCTCGGATGACGGCGCACATCACCTATTTATCCGAAGATGCGCTGACACGGAAGTTTGGCCGCAACCTGCAGGCACGCGAGAATGTGACCTTCGGTTTCGATGCTGATTTTCAGGTAGAAAGCTACTTACGTCACCAAGGCCTAACCTTTGTAGACCGCTTTGATGCCAACAGTTATCTTTATATCACTCGCGCCATGGACTATCTGGACATTTCCAACAGACATAATGGCAGACTGGCGGACGCCTTCAAGGCCGCCAAACATGTGCGTTGTTGCGTGATCAGCTTCACCTCTGACTGGCTGTACCCCACCTCAGAGAACAAGCGCATTGTGCATGCCCTGAACGCAGCGGGGGTGCCTGTCAGTTTCGCGGAGATTGAAAGCCCACATGGCCATGATGCCTTCCTTCTTGATGTGCCGGAAATGGACCACATGCTGCATGGCTTCATCGAAGCGGCGGCAACATCACGGGGGCTTTCATCATGACAGTTTCTGACCTGAGGCCGGACCTGCAATTGATTGCAGGCATGATAGAACCGGGCAGCCGCGTGTTGGATATCGGCTGCGGCGATGGTGAGCTGCTCCACTGGCTTGTTAACAACAAAGACGTGGATGGCCGTGGGCTGGAAATCAGCCAGGCGGGCGTGAATGGTAGTGTCACCAAAGGCCTGTTTGTCATTCAGGGGGATGCTGATAATGACCTGCAGGAATATCCCACAGGCAGTTTTGATTATGTAATTCTATCGAAAACACTGCAAGCAGTGCGCCGCCCGCGTGAAGTGCTGCTGGAGCTGATGCGTATTGGCAGGAAAGCGGTGGTTACCATCCCTAATTTTGGCCAGTGGCGTGTCAGACTGAACCTAGCCCTCAGAGGCCGTATGCCTGTCACCAAAAACCTGAGCAAAACATGGTATAACACAGACAATATTCACTTCTGTACTATTCTTGACCTGTTTGAACTGGTAGAACAGGAAGGCATTACGGTGAAGGAATTTATCCCTCATACAGCCACTGGGGAGCGCCTGCACATGGGCCGCAGACGCGCCAACTGGCATGCGGCTCAGGCCCTGTTCCTGTTGGAAAAACGAAATACAGATTAACGATGCAGGCAGAACGCTGGAACGAAATAGCTGAACAGGTTGACTTTACACTTGAGCCTGACCTTGAGACATTCCAGAATTATCTAAATGCAAAAGCCCGTATTCTTGACTATGGCTGCGGATATGGCAGGGTTAGTGCCAGCCTGTATGAACGCGGCTATAAAAATATTGTTGGTTATGACACCTCTGACCAAATGGTCAAAAGAGGAAAAAGCCAATATCCGTTTCTCACCCTCACCTTATATGAACGCATATTACCGGAAGCTGATAACAGTTTTGACGCTATTATTTGCTGCGCCGTGCTGACCTGTTTGCCATCGAGCAAGCAACAACAGCAGGCGGTGGCTGACCTATATCGTGTCCTGAAGCCGGGAGGACTTCTCTATCTGGCAGAATTCAGTAGAACATCGAATGAGGGCTCCAACACCAATGGCGTGTTCATGTCAGGATTAGGAATTGAAATGAAACATTTCCTGCCCGAAGAAATCCGCAAACTCACCAGAAACTTCAAACACCAGCAATCGCATGAGAGGCAAAGCTACTCAATAAATGGTAAAAACCTATCTTCTTACCACTATTTCGGGCTGAAATAACCGCTCTGCCAATCGCCTCTTTATCAGCCATATTGGCTTTGCTTTTCAGCCTGCCAGGCTGCGCCTTACGACCGAGCAAAACATACTCATATTCAATCTTGATGAGCCCTTGAAGTATCTGCCGAAAGACAAACGGCGGGGGCAGGAACGGGCACTTGCCATTATTTTTGAAGAATTTGAGGATGCCAGGGGTACGCCTGAGAAAAACGCCTTGGCCGGATATTACATATCACCCTGTTGGCTCTTTCACCAAAGATACATCGGTGGAGGACCCGGCCAGTGGCTATATGTCGGATTATGATTTGCTGATTGTGGTGAATGACAAGCTGGCACAGGGGCAATATTTCTTTTCTGATATCAAAAAAGAAGGCAAGCGAAAGAGTATTTTGAGTCATATTCTCAGAAGATATTAAGCTCTATTAAACTTGCTCAACACGCAATAGATGAAGCTCTTTTTAATGACGCTGCTTTTCTGCTGCACCAAACGGTAGAGAGAGCCTATGATTGTTTGCTACTTACCCACACGCTCTATGCACCACCCAGCCACAATATCAAATTCCTGCACTCGCTTGCTGAAAGCCTTGATGAAACCCTGCGCCCTGTCTGGCCACGTACCGGCAAAAAACAGAAAGGAGACACCCGGGAATTTAACCTTTTAAAACGCGCCTATATTGAAGCCCGCTATTCTCCCCAATATGCCATCCCCAAAGACCAGCTTGAATGGCTGATGGAGCGGGTGAAACAATCCTGCAAAAAAATTAGCGCAGGCCAAAACAAAACATAATCGTCATTACCCGGCTTGACCGGGTAATCCATTGCTCCGCTTGCAAAAGCTGTAATTGTGGACCCGCCGGTCAAGCCGTCGGGTGACAAAGAGAAGTATAGGAAACTGAAAATACGATCAGGTCGTTATGGCAACGGCTCGGCGGTTTGTCTGGATACTGGCCTTCGCCAGTATGACGATCTTTCTGCGTGTCATGCCAGCGAAGGCTGGCATCCAGAAGTAAAGGCCTTAAAGCTGTGGCTTTTCAGGTGAAACAACAACACCGTCAAAATCAGCGATGATCCAGTCACCGGGGCGAATGATGACACCGGCAATAGCCAGCTCCACGCCTTCTTCACCGCGGCCCAGCTTTTCTGTCTTGCGGGGGCAAGAGCCCAAAGCCTTGATACCCACAGCTTCCTGAGCCAGTTCGTGCTGATCACGTACATAACCGTTGATCACAACACCGGCCCAGCCATTTTGGGCAGCAAGCACGGCCAGATTACCACCCATCAGGGCAGCCCGTGTGCTGGCTGCACCATCAACCACCAGAACCCGGCCTTCACCTGCGGTTTCCAAAATAGCACGCACCTTGGTGTTGTCATCCAGTGTTTTCAGGGTAACAGCAGGCCCGGCAAAATCACCATTACCGCCATAATCCTGAAACTGCAGAGGGACAAAAGCAACCTTGTCCCCCAATGCGTCACAAACATCACAGGTCGGCATTTTAGGCGCAGGGATAGCAGCAGCCATCAAACTAGTCCTGCTTGTGGATGATAGGCACCAGCATATCGCCCCAGGCGCCTTCTTCATTGTGGTAGCGTGATGCGCGCATCAGCTCAACAGTAACACCCTTGCCAACAGCACTGATAACGGCATCGTTCAAACGGTGTAAGGCATTGGCAACCTGACGAATGGCTGCTTCACGGTCTGCTGCTGTCGCATCGTTTTCAGTTTCACTTGTCATCATGCTCTCCGAATTCGGGATTTCTTTGCTTGGTTTCACGTGGCGTGCACGCTGTTTCTGGTTACCAGATATAGGCTTGACCGGCTGTGAACACAAGGTTTTTTAGAGTATATCCCAGCAACACACCAGTCCGCTATGATCCTGTAAACACAGGCATAATAGCAGGCTTTTTTTCTGTCTTCAAAATCGCGCCATAAACCTGTTTGCGGGCATAAACCACCAGTGCCCCGCCCAAATTGCGCCCCAGAAAATGCAAAGGGCGCTCTGCCATACGCAGCAGGCGGCTGCTACCCGGCCATGTAAGGGGCGGCAACATTAAAACCGTGTCCCACCCATCCGGAGAAAGCATATGTTCCTGCATCAGGTCATAGAGCTGACGCTTGGAATAAGGCCTGCCATTGCCAAAGGGCGTGGTATCGAGCGCCGACCAGGTACGCCTGCGATTCGGTACCACAACCACGACTCGACCACCCGGTGCCAATGTACGCCAGACCTCCCGCAACAGATGCGCGGGCCTGTTCGCATGCTCCAGTGCATGGACCAACAGGATATGATCAACACTGGAATCGGCCAGGGGCCAATCATATTGATCCACCAATGCTGTGCGGCTACCCAAGGCTTTAGGCCAATGGCAAACGCCTTGTTGGGCAGGCATCAAGGCAATGGTGTTACTGGCAACACCATTGTCCTCAAAATACTTTAAATAAGGCAGGGCATAACCAAACCCAACCATATGCATATCTGTGTGCTGTTGCGTCAAGGGAATCAGGCGCTCCCCCAGCAACTGAGCCGTGACACTGCCTAAATTGGTTCGGTAAAACCGATATAGTGATGACACATCAGGACGCATAAACAAAGGCCCCTTATCTTTTGGCGTCTTTACAGGCAGGTTAACCTCTCTCCCACACCGACAACAATATAATAATTCACCTTCTCAAAAAGGGCTCCCAAAAGCATCACGAACCAATCACGAAAAATTAAATAGTTTGCCAATACGAACTTTCGTACCATTATTAGAGGATGGAAATCAGAATGCCATGTTCTATGGTGTTCAATCAATGGAAGCACTGGACCTACCCATGCCCGCAATATTATTTGCTGTGTTTATTGATCTGCTTGGATTTGGCATTGTTGTGCCAATCCTACCATTTCTAACACTGAAATACGGTGGCGATGCGTTCACGGGCACAGGGCTCATTTCCATATATGCTTTCATGACATTTGTTTCCGGCCCCTTTTGGGGCAAACTATCAGACAGAATAGGCCGGAGGCCTGCCTTAGTGCTGACGTTGATAGGCTCCACCCTTTCTTATATCGTTCTCGCTTTCTCCCATAATATCCTCATGATGTATATCGCACGAGGTCTTGCAGGCACCATGGCTGGCAACATCGGCATTGTAATGGCAGCAACAGCAGACATGACAGAGGAAGAAAACCGCGGCAAAGCCATGGGTTATATCAGTGCAGCCTTTGCGCTTGGTTTCTCCCTCGGGCCTGCCCTGGGCGGCATCCTCGGCGTGAGAGGTGGCGAGCCCAACATCTTCTTGCCGGGCCTTTGTGCCGCTTGCCTGTCAGCGACAGCTGCCTTGACGGCCTGGAAATTCATGCCTGAAAGCAACAAACCATTACCAACCAACCTGCCACAACAGCCAGAAGCCACGGCGCCTCAGGCAAAACCTGGATGGCGAGATATCTTTTCATCGCAAGGGCAAACTATCCTGCTCTTAATGTTCATTGTTTCCGCTGCAGGGCAAAGCATCGCCTTCTGCATCACGCCATACTGGACAGAGGCTGTACTGCACTGGAGCGGCAAGGAAGTCGGCTTCCTTCTGATGGCTGTGGGCCTGTCCATTGCCACAATGCAGGCCCTGGCTGTTGAGCCCCTGTTCAAACGCATTGGCGAGCTTGGCGCGATTATCATAGGCGCGATTGTGCATATTTCAGGTAGCGCGATTATCCTTTTAGGCCCCGGCACAACCACAACGGCCCTGATATCATTTCCCATGATGATGGCTGGGCTCACCATCACTTACCCTGCGCTCAACAGCATTTTGTCCAAACGGACAGAGAAAAGCAGGCAGGGTGTGACCATGGGCGTTTCCCATGGCCTGACTTCTCTGGGCAGGGTATTCGGTCCCGTTGCGGCCGGCGCTATGTTTGCCGTGACTGCCCCCAACAGGCCCTATTATATTCTGGCCGCCGCAGGTGTAACAGTGCTCGTGTGGGCGTTGAAAGAACTTAAAAATCAGGTTTAACCCTGCCTTTTGCGCGCCATTGGTCGTTCCTGACAGGCTTTCAACTGATCCTTGAAAGCGCCTGCCATTGAGGTGGAAACCTCTTTCATGGCCACACTAAATGAAGCGACAAGAGCTTCCGCCCCTTTCCCGTCCACAGCTGGTTGCTGTGAAAAGCTTGACTGGCTGAGGAGATGACTATCCCACAAGCGCATCAAAGATAATTCAATCCGCACATCAACACTGTCTTCCTTAATCGTTTGGCCTGGCACAAAATCAAAACGCCAGATTTTGATACCAAGACGACAATCCGCCTTCACATCCAAACCACCTTCCCCCACAGGCCGAGCATCTGTTTCCGCCCCCAATGCCTGTGTAAAGTAATCTCGCACCAAAGTGGAAAGATCTGCCGCCCAAGCCGCACCTGCCAATGTACTGCGCCTGTTGCCAGCCAACTGGACGGCAATATCTATGCCTCCAAGGCCCTCAGCCACATGAGGTTCATCAATATAAACCACCGGACCACTATTATCAGTGGCCTGCTGCTCACCTGGATAACGAAGGGAAAAAACCTCATCTACGGGCCCCTGTTCCCCAAAAGAGATGATGGGGCCGCAGCCAGAGGAAAGCGCCGACAAAGCCAACACCGCTGCAAACTTCAGGGTCTTTGTTTTATTCAACCTACCGAGAGGGAATATCATTCCTTTTCCTCCTGCAGGGCCCGTGTCTTGATATCATATTTAGCCTCATTACCACCGAACAATACTCTTGTAGGGTCTTTTTCAGCCTGGGTGACAACACGTGCCAGGCTTCTGGCCGTTGCCCTGAGATCGACAATCATCCGGGTTAACTCAGGCAAACTGTTGCCAACAAACTGGGTGATATTGTCAGAATTGGCCGCCACCAGGTTATCCACCCGGTTGATCATATCCTGACTGGCTTGCAGTGTAGCAATGGCCTCGGCAAAAAGCTGTTGCCCATCATTTTCGAGAAGCTCATTACCATTTGTCGCTAAACGGTTCAGCTTATCTGCTGTTTCGCCGGTCTTTTTAACCAGCACTTGAATGTCCGCAAGCAGTTCATCAATATTTTCGCTACTATCCGCCAGATTAGCACTGAGACGATCAGCATTTTGAAGAATACTGGTGACATGAGCGAGCTTGTCATCGCTCAATAGCTTCTGTACCTGCGCCACCGCTTTGATTGCTTCATTCACAAGGTTTGGCGCGCTTTCATACACCTCTAGAAGGGGAGACATTTCTGAGGGGATCACCGCCCGTTCTTTGCCCTTTGCGGGCACCAGTTTCTTGCCACCCACCGGCCCACCAGAAAGCTCGATATAAGCGACGCCCGTCAGCCCCTGAAACTCCAGCCGTGCAACAGCCCCTTCTGTTACTGGCACTTCAGCATTCAATCGCACATATACCCGCACTTTCTGTGGGTTATCAGGGGCAAGGGTAATATCGCGCACATCGCCCACCGGAATACCGGAATAATAAACAACGCTGCGCTTATAAAGGCCCGCCACTGTGCTATCAAAGAAGATATCATAATCCGTATATTCCGCATCCAGATCCACCTTCGCAATCCAGATAGCAAAAGCAATGAGACCGGAGAGAAAGACCAGCACGAAGCCGCCTACCATAATATATGACGCTCTGGTTTCCATGTTTTACCGCCTCTTCACCCTCATATCACCTTTGCCGACCGTGCCCTCGGCCCATGGAAATATTCCTGCACCCAGGGATGATCAAAACTTGTTACTTCAGCCAGCGGTGCATTCACCAAAATCTTGCCCTCACCTAGCACTGCTACACGGTCGCACACTGTAACCAGTGTGTCGAGATCATGTGTCACCAAAAAGACAGTTAGTCCAAGAGAGCGGCTCAGTTCCCTAATTAGCGTATCAAAAGCGGCTGCCCCGATGGGATCAAGCCCTGCCGTAGGTTCATCCAGAAACAGAATTTGCGGATCAAGCGCCAAAGCCCGAGCAAGGGCTGCGCGCTTACGCATACCACCGGAAAGATCAGATGGAAATTTCCGTGCTGCCTCAAGCGGCAGGCCAGCCATCGTGATTTTACTGCGTGCCAAATCATCCATCAGATCCTGTGGCATATGAAAATGTTCCCTCAGCGGTACCTGCACGTTTTGCGCAACCGTGAGCGAGGTAAACAAAGCCCCATCCTGGAACAAAACACCCCAGTCACGACGGGATACACGTTCTTGTTCCACTGTCATTTCCGATTGCACCTGGCCATTAATACTGATGGTGCCCTCTACAGGCTTTAAAAGCCCGACAATCGCCTTCAGAAGCACAGATTTCCCTGTGCCGGAGCCCCCCACAACGCCGAGTATTTCACCCCGACGCACGTCCAAATCCAGCCCATCATGCACCACATGGGTCCCAAAGGCCGTCTTTAGCCCTCTCACCGTGATCACATTATCCTGCCTGCCATCCATATCTAAAGCCCCATTGCTGTAAAGAAAATGGCAAACAAGGCATCAAGCGCAATAACCAGAAAGATTGACTGCACCACACTACGCGTAGTGCGGGCCCCCAAGGCATCCGCGCTGCCGGTAACCCGCAGCCCTTGGTAGCAGCCACACGTAGCAATAACAGCCGCAAAGAAAGGGGCCTTCAAAACACCAACCCAATAATGATCTATAGAGATAACATCACGGAAATAAACCAGAAAATTAGCAGGCGTAATATCCAACTGCATCCAGGCCATCAGCGCCCCACCAGCTATACCCAAAACATCTGCATAAAAAGTGAGAAGCGGCAGGCAAATCAAGAGCGCAATAAGCCGTGGCAGCACCAGCACGTCAATAGGGTCCATGCCCAGCGTTTTCATGGCGTCCACTTCTTCATGTAACACCATCGATCCGATCTGTGCAGTGAAAGCACTGCCAGACCGGCCCGCAATAATAATAGCCGTGAGTAAAATACCCAACTCCCTGAGGTGGGCAATGCCCAGCATATCCACCACAAAAATATCAGCGCCAAATTTAGCAAGCTGAATAGCCCCCTGGTTGACCATAACAGCCCCAATAAGGAATGAGATAAGCCCGACAATACCCATAGACCTAAGCCCCACCACATCCATCTGGTGCAAAATGGGAATAGGACGCAAGCGAGAAGGCTCAATTACGGCCCTCATCAGATGCACTAACACCAATCCCAAAAAGCTGGTGAGGCTGATAAAAGACCAGAAAGTACCCGTGGCTGCTTCTCCAAGCTCAGCCAGCGGTACAAGATAGGGGGGAATACGGTCTGGCTCTGTCTGTACTTCTGGAGGCCTGTTTTTAATCACTCCCAACAGGTTCTGATGTTCGGGCTTTATACCTGTAAGCTCTATATCCTGATTGTTGGCCGCACAGGCGGCCAATCGACGCACTAACACAGCCCCGCTAGTATCCATATTGGTAATAGCCGAACAATCAACAGCCCCACCTGTTTTACACAACCCATCAAATGCCCCAAGCGCCTTATGAATATCTATGGCATTATCAAGGGTCCAATCCCCCATCAGGCACACAAGAACGGAACCGCCTTCTCGTTCTGCTACAATATGTGTGCTTTGGTGAATTGTCTCAGGCACAGAAACGCTATCCCCTAGAATTGACGGCCAGTCCCTTTCGGAAGAATTGAGCGAGAGTATAAGAGTAATATTGAGGCGCGTTAACCAAAGAATGAACTTTTCTTTAATTTCCAGACTAATTCGTCTAAAATATCACAAAGTTGCCACACTTCAGGATTATTCGCGCTGATCATTATAATCAGTGTCGTGATTTACTAGACAGGTAAAGCGGCATCGGGCTAATTGGTCCTATATTTGTGAAATCGTTAAGAAAAAGTCTGTTAAATATTTTTTTACGCAATAACGCTCAGTTGTATTATAGTGACTTGCGAGCGTAGAAAGCCAAGGGTCAAATCCCATGAAAAAGCACATTGGTTTTTTATTCAACCATGAAGCCGCCCACCAGGTTAGCCACCTGGCGCCGATGGTTCCTGCCTTGGCTTCTTATACAGATGATGTCAGAATTACTGTTCTAGCTTCCACCAGAGAACAACTGGATATAGCTCGGCGGATGATCGGCAATCCCCCCAATTGCCAGTTCATTCTTTTGGGTATGAGCCGCCTGTATCACATTCTTGATACATTGATTGGCAAAATTGCTCCCTTAAGACGCTATGCTACTCTTAAAGATAATCTCGATATCTTCAGAACAATGGATGCGCTGATTGTACCAGAACGCACCAGCCTTCTCCTTAGACAACGGTTTGGCCTGAAAGATTTGAAACTGATCCGCGTGTGCCATGGTGCTGGTGACCGCGATGTTGCCTGGAGCCAAAATATTTCAGAGTTCGACTTTGTGATGCTGCCTGGGGCAAAACATCGCAACAGAATGCTGGAGCTGGGCATTGTACAACCAGAAAGCAGTGCAGTAATCGGTTATATGAAGTTTGATGCCATGCTGAAAAAGCAAGGGCAGAAACAAGCACGTGGCCAGCACTTGTTCAATAATGACAAACCCACTGTTCTGTATAACCCTCATTTCGACCCTCACCTTTCCTCGTGGTATAAGATGGGGGAAGAGGTTCTTAATTATTTTGCAGGTAACCCGAATTATAATCTGATTTTTGCACCCCATATTATGCTGTTTAAACGACGCCTGCATACCTCGCTGACCAATAAAATTGTGCGCTGGCGTAAAAACATTTCCAAAAAATTCTATGAATATGACAATATTCTGATAGATACAGGCAGCTTGGCCTCTATTGACATGACCTATGTCAATGCCGCCGATGTGTATTTGGGTGATGTTAGTAGCCAAGTTTATGAGTTTATTGCTCAGCCACGGCCCTGTATTTTCCTGAATGCCCATGATGCAGACTGGAAGAACGACCCGCAATATCGTTTCTGGCTATTAGGGCCAGTGGTAGAAACAATTGATGAACTGGATAAAAGCCTCACCGCTTATGACCAACATTTTGATGCATATTCCAATACTCAGAAGAAGATCTTCTCGGAATCTATCGATTTGCAGCACACCTCCTCTGCGCAGCGTGCCGCAGAAATCTTCTGTTCTTTTATGAGTTTGGAACCATGCCCACCAGCACAGATCAAAAAATACGGGTAGTTATTCTGGCAGGCCGCAGACCGGAGGGGGATCCTGTGGCTGATATGTTCGGCGTTCCTTACAAGGCAGCTGTTAAAATTGGTGATAAAACCATGATGGACCGGGTGATAAGTTCACTGGATGGGTCTGGCTGTGTGGATGGCATCTATATTTTGGCTCAGTCTCCAGAGGAACTTGCTGCTCAACCAGCATTTCAGCGCCTGGCAAACAGGCCAGACATTCATTTTGAAAAAAGTGATAATTCCATTTGCGGCAGCTTGGTGAGCTTCCTGAACCGACACCCAGACCCTTTCCCTGTTCTTGTGACAACAAGCGACCACACCTTACTGCAGGCACAGGATATTCTAGACTTTAAAGCGGCAACCCCCAAAGATGCAGATATCTCCGTGGGCTTGATTGAAGACAAAATTCTGCTGGCGGCACATCCAACATCTAAACGCACGTGGCTGAAATTTTCTAACGGTTCCTACACCAGCTGTAACCTGTTCCTGCTGCAAGGCCCTAACGCAAAAAATGCGCTTGTTTTCTGGAGTCATATGGAGCAATTCAGGAAAAAAGTGTGGAAACTGGCTTGGAAACTGGGACCTATGCTGTTCATCCGTTTCCTGCTTGGCCGTCTCTCGCTGGAGAGAGTGTTCAGCCATGTTTCAAAAAAACTTGGCTCAACGATAAAACCGGTTAAGCTCAACAGAGCGGAACTATCCATTGATGTGGACAAACCCGCTGACGTTCAACTCGTCAAAGAAATATTGGGATGCTAATACCAGACAGGCGCTAATTTATGGCAACCATTGCAATATTTGACTTTGACAGAACCATCACAAAAATTGGTAGTTACACACCCTTCCTGCTTTATATGGCCATTAAGCGGGCACCCCTGCGGCTGCTATTGTGTCCTCTGGTTCCTGTTGCCATGCTGGTTTATAAAGCTGGCCTGATCCATCGACGGCGGCTTAAAGAAATTATGTTTGGCCTACTTGTGGGTAGGGCAAAAAGCAGTGAGTTGCAGCCACACATCAGGGATTTTCTGGATTATTTGAAAAAAAACCACCTGCATGATGAAGCTATAAAGAGAATCAACCTGCATAAAGACGCGGGAGACACCTTAGTCCTCGCAACTGCCAGTTTTTCCCTCTACATAAAACCCTATGCAGAAGAACTGGGGTTTGGCCATATTATCGCCACCGAACTGGTAGAAAAAGAAGGCGAGGTTTTGCCGCAGCTAGACGGCGAAAACTGCTACGGCGAAGAAAAAAAACGGAGAACTTCCGAGCTTCTCCAACACTTACAAGCCAACGATAATAAGACCGTTTTTTACACGGATGACAAAAGCGACATCCCCCTTATGGCGATCTGTGACAAGGGTTATGCTGTTAATCCAGACAGAACATTAGCCAGATATGCGCAATCACAAGACCATGTAATCATTGAAACCTGGCATTAATCACGCTTAAGCTGACAGATCAGGGAGCCAGTTAGCTGAGTTCCTCTAAATATATGTGTCAGTTCATATATTGTTAACGGGAGTTGTGAGTATAATTTATAAATATAATAAGAGGACAGAGCCTTGCGTGCCGATATTTCAACAACTTTTCGTACCTTATACCCCCCAATAGAGCCTTATGCCCGTGAAAGGCTTGCCGTATCTGGAGGCCATGACCTATACTTGGAACAATCAGGCAACCCCGCAGGGCTGCCTGTTTTGTTTGTGCATGGAGGCCCCGGTGGTGGCACAGGCCCTATCCAGCGGCGCTTTTTTAACCCGGAAAAATATCGTATCATCCTGTTTGATCAGCGTGGCTGCGGCCGCAGCAGGCCCCACGCCAGCCTAACACATAACACCACATGGGATCTGGTCGCCGATATGGATGCAATCAGAAAACATCTGGATATTGACCAATGGCTATTGTTTGGCGGGTCTTGGGGCAGCACCCTGTCCCTCATCTACGCTGAAACCCACCCTAAACATGTTTACGGCCTCATTCTGCGGGGCATTTTCCTGATGCGCGAACAGGAACTGAACTGGTTTTACCAAGGTGGCACCCGGGCTCTCTTTCCCGAATCCTGGGAGCGCTTTGCAGGCATGGTGCCCGCCGCAGAGCGAACTGACCTAATCTCAGCCTATTACAAAAGGTTGACAGACCCTGCCTTTGAAAAAGACAGACTGCATTTCGCCAAGGAATGGAGCCTTTGGGAGGGTAGCACAGTCACTTTGGTGCCTGATGACGAACAGCGCGCTCATTCCGTGGACCCTATCTTCGCCCTGGCCTTCGCCCGCATCGAAGCCCATTACTTCAAAAACAAGGGCTTTCTGAACAGTGACGATCAGATATTACGTGATGCGGGCAAGTTGGTGGATACCCCGGTCACTCTTATTCAGGGACGGTATGATGCTATTTGCCCTCCCACATCCGCATGGGAACTCTCAAGAGCCATGCCATGGGCCAAGCTGAAAATAGTGCCTGTCGCCGGGCACTCCGCTTTTGAGCCTTCAATTCAGCATGAATTGATCTGCGCAACAGACGCTGCATAACATTAGGCTGGTTTCCTGACCTCAGCCTTCCGGCTGTCTAGAATCTCCCCCGCGATAGGCCATGACATTATAAATGCCAAAGGCCTTCAGAAGCCGGAGGGGCGATTTGGCCAAAAGAAGGCTATCGAAGAGATTTTGACCTGAAAGAATAACTTTTAAAGCATTTCTGCTTGCCGATGATTTTTATTCCGTCATACCCGCGAAGGCGGATATCTCAAGCAGAATAGAGACCAGAGCGGCAAGAGACTCCCTTCCCTCGGGCTATGCCCTCACCGGGAGCGGCGAATATAGCATCATCCCAAAACAGAACTGCTATAATTTCCCGGCCCCCTCAGCTTTTGAACAGTTTCTGAGCTATCCAGAGCTTCCAGCTGATTAATAGAGACTGTGATCATGCCAATAAAATCAGATTACCTGTCTCGACATCATATTTCGCTTCGATACGCCCATAATCAAAGAGCTATGTTTCCGGCAAAACCTTGTTGGTCAAATCCACCACGACTAAACAGTCGTAAACAAAAAATCATAATCTAGCTTTTCATAGAGGTGCCATGCTGTCGCAGTTGCCAGTTAGGCCTTGGCATCACAGGAAAATGCGTATATCGAAACCTTCACAAACAGGAGTGAACCATGCGCCATATCATCCTCACCATTTGTGCATTTCTATGCCTCACCAGCTATAATCTGGTTGCAGCAGAAGAAAATATAACTGTTAGTGATGCATGGGCACGAACCACACATGGCAGGACCATGTCCGGGGCGGCTTTTCTCACTTTGCATAATAACGGCAATCAAACAGTGGCTCTGACTGGTGTCTCCGGGGCTGTTGCCAACCATGTGGAACTGCACCAGTCTTACGAAAAAGAGGGGGTCATGCGCATGGATCATGTGGAAAATCTGCCTGTCCCTGCTGGTGAAACGGTGACCCTTGCCCCTGGTGGGTATCATATCATGATGATGCAGCTTCAGGCCCCGCTGGTTGAAGGGAAAAGCTTTCCGCTCACCTTGCATTTTGATAAGGCACCTTCTCAAGAAGTGATCGTACAAATTACTGGTCTGGCAGGCCCCCAATAAAGCCGACCTGAGAATACCATCTGAAATAAGAAAGCGAACACCATACAGGTTTCATTGGACTAAAGTCTTATATGCCCCACGAAAAGCCTATGCTACGCAGCTAAGTTTCAACATGTATAGCAGTGGGGAGTATAATAATGCGATCATATCTCGTTCATTTCTTTGTTTTCATTTTCATCTCAGCCGGTGTTCAGGCAGGGGACTTCAAGCCCGCATCGCCTGAAAGAGTAGGCCTTTCCTCCGAACGTCTAGAATATCTGGATAAAAGTCTGCAGAGTTATGTGGACAAAAACCAACTGCCCGGCAGTGTGATGCTGATTGCCCGCAAGGGACGTATTGCCTACCAAAAAGCCTTTGGCTGGCGCGATAAGGAAGCTGGCGATGCTATGGAAACAAACAGTATGTTTCGTATCGCTTCCCAAACAAAAGCACTGACAAGCGTGGGCATAATGATCCTGCAGGAGCGCGGAGAACTGTTGGTCACAGACCCGGTTTCCAAATACTTGCCCGAATATGCAGCAACAACTGTCGCGGTTGATAATGGCAATGGCGGATATGATGTAGTGCCAGCCAACCGACAAATCACCATTCGCGATTTGCTCACACATTCTGCTGGCATCAGCTACGGAGCTGGCCCTGCCGCTGAGGAATGGAAAAAGGCAGGCATTTATGGCTGGTATCTGGCTGACCGCACGGAGCCCATGCGTGATATTATTGCCAAAATTGCCACTTTGCCACAAGCGGCCCAGCCTGGCGAAAAATTTGTCTATGGCTATAACACTGATATTCTCGGCATTATCATTGAAGTGATTTCAGGCAAGACACTGGCAAACTTCCTCTCTGAAAACCTTTTCACCCCACTCGCCATGAACGACACTTACTTCTTTGTGCCTGAAGACAAGTTTGACCGGGTGAGTGTTGTCTATTCCTCAACCGACAAAGGCATTGAGCGCGCAGCCAACCCCGGTGAAATGGTGAACGGCTCTCATATTGGCCAGGGGCATTATATGAAAGGGCCACGCTCCGCCCATGCAGGTGGTGCTGGCGTTGTCTCCACCGCCAAAGATTATGGCCGCTTTCTGCAAATGATGCTGAATAACGGCGAGTTAGACGGTAAACGTATCCTGAGCAGAAAATCTGTTGAGCTGATGACAACCACCCATTTCCCCATGAAAGGGGCCTGGGGCAGAACCTATGAAGGTATTGGCTTCGGCCTCGGCTTCACCGTTTTAGATGATTTGGGAGGCCGCGGCACCCTTGGCTCCGAAGGGGAATATGGCTGGGGTGGCGCCTACCACTCGCGCTATTGGGTGGATCCGGCAGAAGACTTGCTGGTGGTCTATCTCACACAGCTGATCCCCGCCAAAAACATTGACGATCAAGGCAAGATCAGAGCTTTGGTTTATCAGGCAATAGTGGACTAAAGCGCCCTAAAGCCAGCCAGCCAGCTCGTTTCTGGCAACCGATTCCAGCATTTTCATGCCCCTGTCTGTATCATTCAGGCAGGGGATATAATGAAAATGGGTGCCGCCAGCTTCCATAAAGGTTTCCCGCAACTCCATATTCACTTCTTCCAGGGTTTCCACACAGTCGGCACTAAAAGCAGGGGCCAGCACGGCGATTTTCTTGACGCCCTTTTCAGCCAGCTCCCGAACCGTTTTATCTGTGTACGGGCCAACCCATTCAACGGGGCCAACCCTTGATTGGAAGCAGGAAATCAGCCTCTCTTCATCCATACCCAGCTTTTCCCTGAGCAATCGCGTGGTTTTAAAGCATTGGCAGGGGTAAGGATCACCCTTCTCCCAATAAGATTTAGGGATAGAATGATAGGATGCCAGTATTTTATCTGGCTGCCAATGCAGGCCTTTCAGGCTTTCATCCACCGAAGCGGCCAAGGCATCGACATACTCAGCCTTATCAAAATAGGCTGGCACTGTACGTACAGATGGTTGCCAGCGCATATCGGCCATCACCTCAAACACCTTATCAAAGGCAGACGCCACCGTTGTTGCGCTATATTGAGGGTAAAGCGCAAATAGAAGAACACGGTCACAGCCCTCTGCTTTCATTTGCTCCAGACGCGATTTCAGAGAGGGGTTGCCATAGCGGAACGCCCAATCCACAACCACCTCATCACCAAACAGCGCCTGTAACTTTTCCGCCTGTGATCTGGCATAGGTGCGCAAGGGTGATTCGTCTTTTTCCCGATTCCAGATTTTAGCATAAGCCTTGGCAGACCGGGTGGGGCGGAAGGTGAGAATCGGACCATAAAGAATTGGTAACCAGAGCAACCTTGGCGTCTCAATCACGCGTGGATCGGATAGAAATTCGGCTAAATAACGCCGCAGAGCACCATAAGTAGGGGCATCTGGCGTCCCTAAACTGATAAGTAAAACGCCAACTTTTCCTTTATTTACATCCGGATGACTATTTTTCATTCGCACCTCAATAACTAAAACAAAGAAATAAGGAATTTGTTAATAAAAAAACGGTATGATTTTCTCGTCAGTTACTGTTGAGAGACAGGAAAGATACATAACGCCGGTTAATGTGTAAGCAGGACGTTACCCATTTTCCATCAAAGTGTATA
>JBNKGK010000007.1:0-23645 GCA_050289785.1 Kordiimonas sp. | reverse complement strand
ACTGGCAACTGGTGCCCTCAGGCACCGAAGGTTTCGCGAAGGCAGAAGTGACAAGGGGCGGGGTGTGCACCAGCGAGCTCAGTTCCAAAACCCTGGAGGCACGCAGGCAGCCGGGCCTGTATTTCATTGGTGAATGTGTGGATGTAACGGGCTGGTTGGGTGGTTATAACTTCCAATGGGCCTGGGCAAGTGGCTGGGCGGCAGCACAATCTTTTCAATAAGATTGAGCTCGCATTCATTGTTTTTGACCCTTCTGGACTTCCTGCTATACATTAAATCCTAAAATTGTATAGTTGCTCGCATATAAATGGGGCACACTATGAGAATTTCTCTTTTCTTTTTATGTATTTTAGCATGTTTGGGGCAGGCAGTGCCTGCGTCTGCAACAGTTTCAGTGTCAGATGTACAGCGTTTTCCTGTGGTGAACGGCGCAGCCACCATTAAAAGCGGTGAGTTTATTTCACACAAGGAATCTATGAAGTCGGGTGAGAGGCTCGAGATTACGGCAACCATCAATAATATGATGTTTAAGGAGTTGGCTGTTTTTGTTTGCCGTGAAGATAAGGTGCAGGCCTATCTTAATGGGGATGAAGCCAGATGTTTCGGTCTGAAAGATGCCAGCGGAAAGATCAATTTCCTGTTTCAGGCGCAGCAGTCAGGTCGGTACGTTCTTTTATTTGATAACAGGAATGCTGTTTTTTCAGATAAGGAGGTTTCCCTCACTGTCATTAAAAATGCGATTTTCTCTTTGCAGGAGAAAGATGCCGCCATTCGACTTCTTGGGGGTCTAAGTCGGGAAATGGCGGTTATTTTTGAACTGCCAGAACTGCATTTCTCTGTGAAGCCATGTGGCTTTGAAAATGCGTCGTCCAATAACCTTACAGGTAATATTATTGTCTGTTCTGAGCTATTCAACCGTTTGACGCAGCAAGGCAGGCAAGGTGCTCTTTTGGGTATTGTGTTGCACGAACTCGGCCATTCCAGCCTTAATCTCTGGCAGATGCCGAACTGGAATAATGAGGAAACGGTGGATGAGTTTGCCGTTTATATGCTATATAAAATGGGACGGCAAGAACTGGCCCATGACATGGCAGCCTATTTTGCGGAGCGTAATTCTGAATCAGAAGCACAGCGTGTGTTACAGGTTTATTCCGAGCACCCTATCTCTATTCAGCGGGCCCGTAAAATCAACAGAATTCTGCGAGACCCCCATGATACGATTCACCGCTGGAACCAGCTTGTTTATCCGAAAATGACTAAGGCTGGTTTGCAAGATGTAGCTGATAATCCCGGGCCATATGGTGACAGACGGCTAGCTGTAAGATTGATGGCAACCAAATTCCCCATCGGATCACGATGAAGAATGACGGATCCGCCTTAGCTGAGCGCTGAGAGCGGGTCTTCTGTTGGTGGGGTTGGTTCTGTTGAGAGTTCTGAACCCGATGTTTCAGCAAATTTCTTAAGCGCTAAATCTGGACCGGCGAGGATGGCAAGCCCGTGCTGCTTTGAACCCTGCCACTTCACCTTACAGGCAAATTCACCAAGGCTGTCGATTGTCAGGATCAGTTCTGTACCCAATTCAAGGTCCGTATCACAACTGATCAATGTTCCCGCATGAGAAATATCGCGTACTTCGCAGGCAAAGGCATTGTCATTTTCGTCAGTTAGCGTACCACGCCACAGCACTGGCAGTCGGTCATCGCGGCGTTTTTCGGCAGTTGTCATGATAAGCTATCCCCACGATATTGATTGGTTTCTCTTAAGGTAACGCATTTTTTTCTTGAGTTAAACCTAGATAAAATGGCAATCCCTAACGCAGGGATCATTACCACGGGAAAAGAGTACATGACAGTATTATTGAATGGAATAAGATCGATACTGTTTAATCTGGCTTTTTATCTGTTCACCATTGTGTTTGCCGCCTTTTACCTGGTGCCACTTTGTTGGCTCGCTAATGATGATACGGTGCGCAGTGGTATTTTACGCTATTGCCATGGCGTGCTCTTTTTGGCTCGGGTTGTTATGGGCATCAAGTATGAGCTGCGCTCAACGCAGATTGTGCCCAAGGAGGGGGCCTTGATGCTGGTGGCGGCACATCAGAGCTATATGGACCCTATTCTTACCTTTCTGGTGCGCCGGGATATCACCGCACTTGCAAAGAAAGAGCTGTTCAGCCTGCCGCTGATTGGCACGATTCTGAAGACGGTGAAAATTGTGCGGATTGACCGGGAATCCCGCACGGCCCATAAAGGGATGCAAGAGGTTGGGCATCAGGTGCAGAAAATGCAGTGCCCACTGATTGTTTACCCACAGGCTACGCGTGTGCCGATCGGGCAGAGGCGGAAGCTGAAATCTGGGGCGTATTATCTTCATGCTGATGCGGGCCTGCCGGTTTATACTGTGGCAACAAACACGGGCCTGTTTTGGGGGAAAGGCTTTTGGCACCGTTCAGGAACCGCAGTTTTCGAAGTGGTGGAGAAATTGCCAGAAGGCCTGGGCAAAGGTGAGTTTATGCAGCGACTTGAGGCAGATGTGGTGCAGCGCTCAGATAAACTGGTGGAAGAGGCTGGGTATGCGGCTTTGTTGCCAGCGCCAACAGAAAGCTGATCTTGTTTAACCCTGAAAAAAGCTATTCAAACCTGTATCAATAGAAATTATCGTCTGAATAGGACACACTGCAGCTTGTGGGTGGCTCTATCAGGCCTAAATTAGTATAGTCTGTGTAATGAGGGATTATGCGATGGATGATAAAAACGAACCCCAAGTGGATATGGATGAGGTGATAGCTCAATTAAAAGAGCATCATGCTCTTTATGATGACTTATCGGACCCATCCGGTTTATCGCTTGGTAAAATTGGCAATCTCCTGAAAAAGACAATGGCCGTAATGTTTCCGCATTATGCTGCTGCGCAGGATGATGAGCTGACAGTGGTAGCACGGCTGGCCCTTGTTGAAGAGGCCTTCTACAAGCTTGTGGATCGTCTGTGCAAGGAAGATGACCATGGCTGCGCCCGCCGCCTGGTGCATGGCTTTCTGGCTGATTTGCCTGATGTCGCAGCCCTGTGTGACAAGGATGCCCGTGCCCTTTATGAGGGGGACCCGGCTGCAAATTCTGTGGAAGAGGTTATTCTCTGCTATCCAGGCTTTTTTGCGGTGGCTGCGTACCGCATCGCCCATGCGCTGGTAAAAAGGGATGTGCCCCTCTTGCCGCGGATGATTACGGAATATGCCCATCAGCGTACAGGGGTAGATATCAATCCCGGTGCGCAGATCGGCCATTCCCTGTTTATTGACCATGGCACAGGTGTTGTGATTGGCGAAACGGCCGTTATTGGCAATAATGTAAAAATATACCAAGGGGTTACGCTTGGTGCCTTGCGGGTAGCGCGTGAAGAGAGATCAAAAAAACGTCATCCCACAATTGAGGATAATGTGGTTATATATGCAGGTGCCACCATCTTGGGTGGCGATACGGTTGTGGGGCATGATTCTGTTATTGGCGGCAATGTCTGGATCACCAAATCGGTGCCAGCGTGGAGCCAGGTGATGTTCAAGCCCTGTGACACAGATGAAATTATACCGATTGAGGCCCGCAGGAAGGCCTGAAAAAAGCACAGTAGGGGGAAAGAATGAAAGCTCCATCGATATTAGACACTATTGGCAGCACACCGCATGTGCGTGTGAGCCGCCTGTTTCCCGATCATGAGGTCTGGATCAAACAGGAAAGAACAAATCCGGGCGGGTCTATCAAGGACCGTATTGCCCTTGCCATGATTGAAGCGGCTGAGGCTGATGGGTCTCTCAAGCCCGGTGGTGTGATTATTGAGCCAACATCAGGTAACACAGGCATTGGCCTTGCCATGGTGGCCGCTGTTAAAGGGTACCGGCTTATTTTGGTGATGCCGGAGTCCATGTCACTTGAACGTCGCCGGGTGATGCTTGCTTATGGCGCAGAGTTTAAACTGACGCCTAAAGAAAAGGGCATGAAAGGGGCTATTGAAAAGGCGAAAGAGCTTCTTGCGGAAACAGAAGGCGGCTGGATGCCACAACAATTTGAAAACCCGGCAAATGTGCAGGTGCATAAGGATATAACAGCACCGGAAATTCTGGCTGATTTTGAGGATGGGCTGGATTATCTCATTACGGGTGTTGGCACTGGTGGCCATATCACTGGCTGTGCAGAAGTGCTGAAGGAAGCATTACCAAAGCTGAAAGTTCTGGCGGTTGAGCCAACTCTGTCTCCTGTACTCTCTGGTGGTGAGCCCGGCCCGCACCCTATTCAGGGCATTGGGGCTGGCTTTGTGCCGGGCGTGATGAACACAGACCTGCTGGATGGTGTTATTCAGGTTGATCCGGCCGATGCCAAGGAAATGGCGCGTCGAGCCGCCAGAGAAGAGGGTATGCTGATCGGTATTTCTTCTGGTGCCACCCTTGCAGCAATTCAGGCGAAACTGAAAGATATCCCTAAAGGTTCAGTTGTGCTGGGCTTCTGCTACGACACCGGTGAGCGCTATCTCTCCGTGCCAGACTTTTTGCCAGAAGAATAAGAATTTGATCGTGGAAAAAGTCCCTTACCTTCGGTTGGTGTACTTTTCCCCGGTTTGAAATTGTCTGATCCGCCTAAAAGGCGGATCAGACTCTTTTGTACCTGTGGTCTGACAAGCTGATACAAGGTTTTGGGCAAAAGCCTTAAAACCTTGTAATAATAAAGCTGGTTAAACAGGCGAAGAACAGCTTCAATCCTGTTTAACTCATTATAAAATTTGAAGAAAAGTACGCTGAGCGTAGTGAGGGACTATGCCTCATGAAAAGGTGATGATTATTCGTCACCCTCATCCACTTCATTCATCGTGCCCTGGGTTTCCATACGCACGATAAGCGCCACATGATCGCCCCTGATAGCCAGTTCCTTGTAGGAACCACGCGGCAAAGGAATGCCCCGGTCAATACAGTGGTTCAGCACAGCAACCCCAACTTCCTTGCCAATAAAGATAATCGCCTCGCTTTGGCCTTCAGCTTCAATGGCGACAGCGACTTCACCATCTGAGTTCACCTCAGAGGAAACATCTTTAATAGATGTTTGTGTGCCTATCCCCTTTGCTTCCAAAAGGGGGTGCAGGGCGATAATCAATTCTTCGTCCGAAAAGATAAGGCTTCTTGATTCTAGTATCATAAGCTGTATTCGCCAATTTTTTGTGACCCTCGCCTAAATTAGGCAAAAATGGCTTTTAAAGCAAAGGGTTTTCCATGCCAACCCTTATTGGCGCAGAATAACAGCGAATTTTGCAGCGTAAGCGTTTGCCTGTTCATCCCCTAATTTAACCTCAGCAGTTGCAGCAATCTTTGCCTTACCGTTTTCATCAATGCTTTTGTTGAAATCATCCCAGTTGGCGCCTTCCGCCAAGGTGCAGGTTGCTTCGATATCTTCGGTGAGCGGCTTGAAATATTTCATCTGCGAATCATAGATGATGATGTCAGCCGTAAGGTCCCGCTTAGCCAGATTGAGGGCAACCAGGCTCCAGCAGCCTACCGTGCAGATAGAATAGAGGCTCCCGCCAAAGGCCGTTTTTTTATCATTGAGGTTGGGGCTGATTGGTGCCCGCACGGTCGCTGAATGATCATCAAAACTGACGACCTCAAGCCCCATGTAGTTGGCGATTGGCATATCGGCACGAATTTTTTTCGAGAAGTCCGCAAGATACTCTGGGGAGAAAGACATATGTGTCCTTTCGGTCAGGGGATTATGTATTCAGGTTAACAACAATGCGACCAATATTTTCCCCTTGCAGCAGGCGATCAAAATATTGCGGGGCATCGTGCAGGGTAATTTCCGTTATTAGCTGTTCGGGTAGGTTAATTTTCCAACTGGTTGCAAGTTTTTGCCAAATATCTGTTTTTTTCTGAACTGGCAGTAGAACAGAATCTATTCCAACAAGATTTATATTACGTAAGATAAAGGGCAAAACAGATGAGGGTAAATCGGCTGATTGCACAAGCCCGCAACAGGCTATGCTGCCGCCATAACATATGTATTTAAGGCTGTTTGCCAATGTGTGGCCTCCTACTGTATCAACGGCGCTACACCACCTTTCCATCAGCAGGGGGCGAGGCGTTTGCTCCGAGAGTTCAGAGCGATCTATAATTTCTTTGGCACCCAGTTTCTCCAATAGCGTTTTTCCGGATGGTTTGCCGGTACTAGCTGTAACAGTATAGCCAAGCTCTGATAGCAGGCCAACAGCAATGCTACCAACACCACCGGTTGCTCCTGTCACGAGGATGTTTTTGTCCGTCTGTGGCAGGCCCATGTGTAACAATTTTTCGACACAGAGCGCCGCAGTGAGGCCTGCTGTGCCATAGATCATACAGTCTCGCATGGAAAGGTCGTCAGGGAGGGCCGATACCCATGAAGCAGGAACACGGATATACTCACTCAGCCCACCAGAGGTATTCATGCCGAGATCATATCCTGTGACGATTACCTTCTGACCTTCTCTAAGCCCGGTATCATTTGGTTCGATATAAAGTTTTTCAATAATTCCCACAGCATCAACACCTGGTGTGTGCGGATAATGCTGTGTAACGCCTCTATGACCTGAAGCCGATAAGGCATCTTTGTAGTTAAGAGAAGAGTAATGCACCCTGATAAGAACATCGCCTATGGGCAGGGTATCCACTGAACGGATAATTGTTTTACTCTCAAAAGTACCGTTTTCCAGTTCACTGGTTTCCAATGCTTTGAATGTGCTCATATGGCTGCTCTCCTGAATAAGCACTAGACATATCTCTTTCGATAGGTAGGATGAAGTGTCTAAAATGACATTATTTAAGGTATTTTTGACATAATGACTGATATTGCCCTTTTAGTAACCGACGGTGTTTGCCTGTCCAGTCTGGCGGGTGCAATTGATGTTATGCACATTGCCAATCGTCTCAAACGAAAGCAGCTTGGTGACGCCGGGGAAGAGATTAAATGGCATTGTGTATCACCGGATGGACAATCTGTTGTCGCTTCTTCTGGTCTTCCAATCTCTGTGTCAGGCGGGCTGGACCGTACCCGCTGGGATGCGGTCCTTGTCTGTGGGATATATTATGAGGGGAGTAGCCAGTTTGAGGAACAACTGGCCAAATGGCCTGATATTGGGCAGTGGCTTGTTTCGCAGTGGCAGCAGGGTGCCCTTTTGGCGGGGAATTGCACCGGCACATTTCTGTTGGGGCAGGCAGGTTTGTTGAATGGAAAACATGTGACAACAGCATGGTGGGCTGAAAAACATTTTCGGCGCAAATATCCTAAAGCTGAGCTGGATACTGGTCAGCTCATTACAGAAGATGATCGTATTATATGTACGGGTGCAATAACCTCGATATTACAGCTCGCCATTCGATTGGTAGAGCATTTTATTTCGCCTTCTGTTGCATCTCTCACAGCCAAAACCATGCTTATTGATGTTAGCCAGACGAGCCAGCTATTGTTTATTTCTCCTGAGGCTTATAACGAACATCAAGATAGACTTGTGACCAAAACACAATATTGGTTGCAACAAAATCTTTCCAGGCAGGTTAATCTCGCCGAAGTGGCGGATTTGATGGCAGTTAGTCAGCGTACGCTGATAAGGCGTTTCAAGGCAAGCATCCATATGACACCGAACAGGTATCTACAGTTGTTGCGTGTTGAGGTTGCTAAACAATTATTGGAAACAACGGCGCTTCCTGTGCTCGATATTGCAGAGCATGTTGGTTATCAGGATGAAGGTGCTTTTTCTCGCATCTTTACAAACCACACCTCCCACACGCCCAGGGCCTACAGGAGCAAGTTTCTAAAAGAAAGAATGGCAGCCGCTTAAGTTTGTTTCTCGGTATGGTCTCGCCATGCATGAACAATGGCATTAGAGACAGTGACAAGCGGAATGGCAAAAAATACACCCCAAAAACCCCAGATGCCACCAAAAACAAGAATGCCAATAATAATGGCATTGGGATGCAGTTTTACGACTTCGGAAAACAGAAGCGGGGCCAATAGGTTGCCATCCAGTGCCTGTAGCACTAGATAGGCACCAATGGCCATCACTGTTTCGCTGGCAAACCCCCACTGGAAATAGGCGACGATAGCAACAGGCAGGGTAACGGCTGCGGCCCCAAAATAGGGGATAAGTACGCTGAAGCCAGTCGCCACGGCCAGTAGGGTAGCGTAACGCAGCCCCAAAAATTGATAGATGATGAAGGCAGCGATGCCGACGATTAGTATTTCATAGACCTTGCCTCGTGCATAATCACCCGCACGCTCAATGCTTTCATGCCATACCTGTTCAAGGATGGGTTTATCTGAGGGTAGAAAGCCTGAGATCCAGCTCAGTATCTGGTGTTTGTCTTTTAAAAAGAAAAACACCATAACGGGCACAAGAACCGCATAAACTACAATGGCGATGGCGCCGGTAAGGCCGTCCAGCGAATATTGTAAGATGCGGGGGCCAAGGTTGGCAATTTCATCGCCCAGCGTATGCAACCAGTTTTGTACCTGCATTTCTGAAATCAGGTTTGGGAAACGATCCTGCAAAGCCATCAGGCCCGCTTGCAGGCTGGCAACAATTTTCGGGCTATCACTGATGAACTGGCCTATTTGCGCCACAAGGGGCGGCATCACAGCCAGTATGGTGATCACAGCCAGAAGCAGGAAGCCCAGAAAAACGGTAATAAGGGCAGCAAGAGGCCGTGCCCCTTTGCGCCCTAACCAGCAGATGGGGCCATCCAGCAGGAAGGCCAGTACCATGGCCGCAATGGCAGGTGCCAACATCTTGGCAAAAAAGGTCACGGCCAGAAGCGCCAGTAACAGCACCAAGATCAGCAGCATCACCTGCGGATCGGAAAAGGTTCGTCTAAACCAAGCATTGACCATGTTCATTGCAGTATTCCCAGGCGTTACGTCATCTATGTTGCAGGCCAGTGAGGCAGAATCAAGGCCAAAACTGATTGTTTATGAATAATGATATAGGTGTATCAGGCGTGATGACCAGAGGAAGTGCCACCATCCACCACAACATTAGCGCCGTTCATATAGGTGGCTTCATTGCTGGCCAGATAGAGAATGGTTTGTGCCACATCAGCGGGGTTTGCGGGGCCTCCCTTGGGCAGACCCCCTGCATATTTGCTCATATCCCCGCCAATGTCTTCCAGCGCCTTTTCAAACATCGGGGTGAGCATCGGCCCTGGTGAAATAGCATTGATGCGGATGCCCTGGTCAGCATAATCAAGGGCAGCACTTTTGGTGAGGCCCACAATGGCATGTTTGCTGGTGCCATAAGCGGCCATCCATTCAGCGCCAGAGCGGGAGAGGATGGAAGCGGTGTTTACAATCGCCCCGCCCCCTGATTTCAGCATCACCGGAATTTCATGACGCATGGCATGCCAGATGCCCATGACATTGGTTTGAAATACATCATTGACGGAAGCCATATCCTGGTCAGCGAAACGGGCAGCATGATGGCTGATGCCTGCGTTATTCACGGCGATATCAAGGCGGCCGCTTTCGGCGGTGGCGTTCTGAATGAACTTTTGAACATCCTCTTCACTGCGCACATCCGCATGATGATAAAAGGCTTTGCCGGGTAAATTCTCTGTGTTGGTAACAACATGCTCACCGTCTGCGTCAATCAAACCACAGAAATGAACGATTGCCCCTTCCTGGGCCAGGGCCACAACAACTGCCTCACCCAAACCAGAGGTGCCGCCTGTCACAATCGCAATTTTACCATCAAACCGCATTACACTTTGCCTTCCACTGAAGGCGCATGGCTAGCCTGTGCAGGGAAAAACAGCAAGAGGAAAATAAGCCTCAATGACTGTGTTTATGTGTGTGGCTGTGTGCTGTCATCCGGGGTAACAGGGTGGCGAAAAAGGCTCTGGCACCCATATGGATAAGGATGGCGCATACTCCTGATAACCATACAGCAAACAGGAGCGCACTGCCCATGCCCGGTGCTGGGTAGATGGAGGCAAGCTCCATAAAGATGGTTGCCGCAAGCCATAGGGCCAGCGTCCAGGGAGCGGCTTTTTTGGCACCGGCATAAAAATAGGTGAGCGAAAGTGGCTGGTGGTCCCGCACCGCATATATATGCTTCAGCGTACCAACAATAGCTATAATCAGAAGAAGAAGTGGTGCCAGCAGCATGCCCATCTGGCCAAGCCTATCAATCGCGTGATGCACAGTATGGCTGGTGCTGTCTGGTGTCAGGTCATGATGTATATAATGCGCAACGATCATGACAATAACAAACAGCATGCCAAGCACTGTACCGACCCGATGGGCTGTCAGTGTTCCTTCCTTTGGGGCGTGACTATGGTCCTCCAGAGGGTGCAAGACTACGTGCATCAGCGAGCCGGAGGCAAATGCCTGCCAATAACCAATAACCGGAAGGCCATACCATTCAGTGGCATAGGTGGCGAGTGCGTAGCCGAAAATGGTCATAATGCCTAGCGCGATCAGGATGAAATACCCATTTAAGGGGGTGAGGATCGGACGCAATAGCCACCAAAGTGCAATGGCTACGCCGATCCTGTGCAGCACAATGCCTGCCGCCACATATATCCCCTGTCCGCTACTACCAGCGTAGGCGAGGACGGCACCGTCGCTCGAGGCATGGATAACCAGTGCCAGAGCGGCGACGATGAGCACAATGCGGTGTGTCATTTCTTCTGCCCGGTGAAATACAAATTCAGCAATCCACGGCAAGCCAAAGCCAAGAAGGGCAACAAGAAGGCCCCATATGCCGCCATGGGAAAGGGCTTCTGGCACAAGTGTAAGGGTGATAAGGCCCAGCACAGTAAGCATCACAAAACCGTCCAGCCCTGCTTTAACGGCAGGCACCTTGCTGATGCGTTGTGCCAGAAACGGCGCAGTCAGCAACGCAAGTACAGAAAGTATAAGGGCCAGATCCAACAGTTTTGCCTTTGTTGTCGCACAACGTCATGCGTGCACATAAGTGTATAGTTATAATATTACAATATCTCTTGTGCAACAAATCTGTGTGTTTGGCATTTTTGTCGTTTACACAGCGGCAGACAGAATGGCTTCTGCCTCGGCGATCAAGGCAGGGTCGCCCACGGCGAGAAGACGGCCGGTTTTATCCCCAGGCTTGCCAGGTGCATCACCTTGCCAGTTTGTGGCGGCGCCGCCAGCTCCTCGAATAACGGGGATTAGGGCCATCATGTCATAGGGTTTAAGCCCCGTTTCCACCACAATATCCATATGGCCTGCAGCAAGTACGGCGTAGGCATAACAATCGAGGCCATAACGGGTGAGGCGGCTTTCTTCTGTTAGCTTGTCAAAAGCGGTTCGCTCAGCGCCGGAAAACAGGCCAGGGTCTGTGCTGGAAAGTGTGGCACTGGCGAGCGTCGTACAGGCGCGCGTTTTAATTTCTCTGCCATTCAGGGTGGCGCCGCCGGGCCAGCCCAAATAACGTTCTTTAATGTAGGGTTGGTCGATCACGCCGATTAAAGGTTCGTCCTTGTACAATAGAGCAATAAGGGTGCCCCATGTGGGAAGGCCAGAGATAAAGGCGCGTGTACCATCAACCGGGTCCAGCACCCATTTAAACGGGCTGCCGGTTTCTTTAATGCCCATTTCTTCACCGTGGACAGCGTGATCGGGATAATGTTTTTCAATCAGGGTACGAACAGCTTCTTCTGCGCCTTTGTCGGCAGCGGTTACCGGGTCAAAGCCTTCACCTTTATCCTTGTCTGACACACCAATAGGGCTTTTGAAATAGGAGATGGTGACATCGGCCGCAGCATCCGCAAGTTTGAGAGCAAAAGCGCAGAGGGTGTCAATTTCCTCATTGCTGATAGTGAAGCCGGTTGTGCTGGACACAGGTTTGTTCCCCCTTTATTGCTGATGCCAACTCTATGGCATATCAATAGACCACAAGACAAAGATATTTAGTAATATCGCATCAAAGTTTTTTGGCCAGTCGCTTTCTATAATCCTGCAATTTTGGAGTTACCTTTACAGGTAGTGTACCATTACTGTGATTGTGGGGAAGTTGACTTCATACATAATCAAGACGAGCATTTAGTGCCATAAAAATATCCCCGGCTGATAGCTTTGTAACGACAAAGAGGAACAGACTATGAATATCTTGTTTAAGGGCGGCTTCCTGGAAGCCTGCGCCAGAGCTGTGGCTATTTCCATTCTCTGTCTGACTGGCTGTCTGAGCGGTTTTTCTGAGAAGCGGCCCAAATTATCTTGGGGTGTTTGGCTGATGTAGGCTATAGGGTCATAGGGGCATGGCCCTATAGTGTTTTACTAAGGTGCTTCAGAATTTAGCTATGGCCATTTGTGCGGATTTTCTCATTATCGGGGCAGGTATTGCGGGGGCAGGACTGGCTTATCGCCTTGCACCGTACGGTAAGGTGATTTTGCTCGAGAGGGAAGAACAGGCCGGTTATCATACTACGGGCCGCTCTGCCGCCTTCTATGCAGAGACCTATGGAGGGGAGGCGGTTCGGCCTCTGACCACCGCATCCAAAGCCTTTTTTATATCTCCTCCGGAAGGGTTTACCGAAACGCCGTTGCAGACGGACCTTGGGGCGATCCATATTTTTAATGAGGGTCAGAGAGCGCAGGCGGAACGAATGTTCCGAAACATGAAGACAGTTCTTCCAAATGTTTTGCTTTTGTCTGCCCAAGAGGTGCTTGATCGTGTCCCATATTTATCTGCGGATAAAATTACAGGGGGAGTGTATGATCCTGATTGCACTACCCTTGATGTGGCGGCGCTTCATCAAGGGTTTTTGAAGGGGGCAAGGCGCAACGGAGCTGATGTGAGGCTTGGGGCGGGCTTCCTGCAAGCCAGGTTTCATGATGGTGTTTGGCAGGTGGAGACGCGGGGCCAACAATTTGAAGCCCCTGTGCTGATTAATGCAGCGGGTGCTTGGGCTGATGATGTGGCGGTGAAAGCAGGGGTCTCTCCTCTTGGTATGAGGCCGTTGCGGCGCACGATTGTTACTGTACCCTCTCCTGAAGGCTGGCCAGCGTACCATAAATCGCCCATTGTCATGGATGTGGACGAACAGTTTTATTTTAAACCTGAAGGTAAGGGTTTTCTGCTTTCTCCTGCAGATGAAACGCCGAGCCCTCCGACAGATGCACAGCCGTATATGGAAGATGTTGCGCTCGCTGTTCATCATTTTGAGCAGGCCACGAGTGTACAAGTAAAGGCGATCAGTAGCAAATGGGCTGGTCTGCGCACCTTCGCTCCAGACAGGGTGCCTGTCATAGGGTTCTCTGAGGAAAATCCGGGTTTTTTCTGGAGTGTTGGCCAAGGTGGTTATGGCATTCAAACGGCGCCAGCCTGGTCAGCGCTCGCTGCTTGCTTGATACTAAAGCAACCTATTCCTGAAGAAATACAAAAGTTAGGTGTAGATTCACGCCTTTATTCACCAAACCGTCTTAAAGTTACCTCCACCTAATTATTGTTAACCAGTCAGTAACTATGGCTCATTACATTTCTATTGCTTTAAAGCATTGGATCGATTCTACTGCTTTTTTGATAAGTCACGATGGGGATATGTGATGTATCGACTTTTATTTGAAAGGGTCAAGGACGGCCATGATTAGTGTATTTAGGTCCGTTAAAGTAAACGTGCGTATTTGGGGTTTAACGGTTATTTCTTTGCTTGGTATCTTGTCGATTATCGGCATGTACTCCATTCTCGTGGATGATCTGCAGACTGCGTCTGTTTCTAAAACAGAATTTCAATCACATCAGGCCCTTGTCTATTGGTTTACGGCTGGTTTGTTTGTGCTGATTTGCACAATTTCATATTGCATTGTGATCAGTATCATGCGGCCCTTAAAACACCTTCAGGCCCAAATGGAGGTGTTGGCTGAAGGGAAATATGACAAAGAAGTGAGTGATATAGGGTATAGTGATGTAATTGGCCGGATGGCAGGGGCGACCGAGAAACTGCGCACCAGTATTTTGTCTGCTGAAACATTAAGATATGAAGTAGAGCAGGAACGTCAGCAAAGGGCTGCTGAAGCAGAAGTGCAGGCTGAGCAGCGTCGGACCAAAGAAGAGCATAGGTTAGCAGAGGAGCGCCGTAAAGAGCAGGACGAAGGCGTCAAACGTCAGCAGATGCAGGCTGAAATGGCTAACAGCTTTGAAGAAGAAGTTTCCAGCGTTATTCAATCTTTGTCTGGTGCTGTGGCGGAACTACAGATGGCAGCGGAAACCATGACGGATGCCATTGAGCAGACTGGCCTTGAAGTGAAATCAGCGGCAAGCGCCACAGATGCGACTGGGCAGGATATGGTGTCGGTGGCGGAGGCGACAGATGGGCTGATGGGTGCTATCAGCGAAATCCGTAGTCAGGTTGAACAGGCTAATTCTATTACCACCAATGCCATGGATGTTGCCAAAGACGCGGAAGATCGTGTGAGTTCTCTATCTTCAGCGTCTGACCGTATTGCGGAAGTGGTGCACCTGATTAATGACATCGCGGAGCAGACCAACCTGCTGGCGCTGAATGCCACCATCGAGGCAGCGCGGGCTGGTGAAGCCGGTAAGGGTTTTGCCGTGGTGGCAAGTGAAGTGAAGTCATTGGCCAACCAGACAGCAAAAGCCACACAAGAGATTGAAGGGCAAGTGAATGCTATGCAGTCAGCCACCAGTGAAACGGTGGATGCGGTGAAGAAGATTCACAAGACCATCAATCAGGTGAGTGAGATTTCGGGCATGATTGCTGCGGCTGTTGTAGAGCAGGAAGCATCTACTGGTGAAATCAGTCGTAGTGTCCAGAATGCTAGCCAAAGCACGGCAAATCTGGGCCAGAATGTTGGTCGTGTTCAGGAAATGGCCCACCGTAGTGAAGGGGCCGCTAAAACGGTGACGGAGTCGTCTGGTGGCCTTGCTGAGCAAGCTGGCGTGCTGGAGCAGTCTGTTAATCGCTTCCTGCAGAGGATGCGTGGCTAGAGAAAGCGTTTAAGGGCGGATCAGCTTTTGAAAGCAGCGATCCGCTCTACATACCAGGCAGGGAAACCATAATCTCTGGCGGGTTTGAGAATTAAATCCACATAATCATGGCTTGCAAAACTCGCTTTCATATCGTGGCAAATATAGGTTAGGGCAGGTGCCATGCGCCCCCCTCGGGTAAAAACAATCACAGGTTCTGGTAAATAATGCGCGTCTGATTTTTTCAGGGCATCTTCCTGATACAACAGGTCAAGCTCTGCGTGGGTCAGGTTCGCTAGAATGCCATAGGTCACACCATCCCCCGTTTCTGCCAGATTGGCAAGTGGCTGGACGGTTAATTCAAAACCATGCACTGAAGCTGGGGCAAAGGCCCGACGTTTAATGCCTGCCTTTTCAAGAATGTTCAGGTTCATATAGGTGCCGTATAAAAACACCTGGACTTTTCTCTCACTCAATTATTTGCTCTCCCCAGTGCAGGTATTGATAACCTTAAAACTTATACATGGTTTTAAAAATAAATACACAAGTATGTGCGGGTGTTAACACGATGTATTTAATGATTAATTTTAATATTAATTATTAAAATCTTTAGATCGACTTTAGGGCCTTTTCGCGACTCTCAGGTCAGTTAGCTATTTTTACCCGCCCTCAAGGGAACATTAGGAAACTATATATTTATAGGCAACTTCATTTCGCACCCTGCAATATTATGAGCAGCAACAGTGGGTGAGCAGAACATGTAAGGTTTGGGAAACTTGTTTCTGTTTCAATAAGTTTAGTGTGAATAAATGGGTTGTGTGACAGATGTCTCAGAAAATCAAATCTGTGTTGGTCGCTAATCGCGGCGAAATAGCTATTCGTATCATGAGGACAGCAGCGGACAATGATCTCCGCTCCGTCGCTATATATGCCGAGGATGATGCGAAATCCTTGCACTTGCAGAAGGCTGATGAAGCCATTGCGCTGCAGGGTAGGGGGGCAGCTGCTTATCTGAATGCGGGGCAGGTTGTTGAAAAAGCCCTGTCGTCAGGTAGCGATGCGGTTCACCCCGGTTATGGCTTTCTCAGTGAAAACGCAGATTTTGCGGCCCTGTGTGAGAAGAAAGGGCTCGTTTTTGTCGGCCCTACACCTGAGCAGCTTTCCCTTTTTGGTGATAAAGCAAGGGCACGGGCCCTCGCGCAGGAAACAGGCGTGCCGCTTTTGCCGGGCACACTGGGTGTAACCAGCCTTGAGGAAGGCAAAGCCTTTATGGAAAGCCTGGGCGAAGGCGGGGCCGTTATGATCAAGGCGCTGGCTGGCGGTGGCGGCCGCGGTATGCGCCCCGTTTATAATCTCGCAGAGTTTGACGAGGCCTATGCCCGCTGTCAGTCCGAAGCCAAAACGGCTTTTGGCAGTGGTGATGTGTATGTGGAACAGTTCCTGCCAAGGGCACGCCACATTGAGGTGCAGATTGTCGGTGATGGCCAGGGCGGCGTTTGCCACCTTTATGAGCGGGAGTGCAGCCTGCAGCGCCGAAATCAGAAAGTGTTGGAAATTGCGCCAAGTCCGTCTCTGCCTCAGAGCCTGAGGGACAAGCTCACTGCGGCGGCTATTACGTTAGCGAAGAAAACCAATTATCGAAGCTTGGGCACGTTTGAATTCCTTTTGGATCAGCGCCGGCCAGAGCTGACAGACGAAACGCCCTTCTTCTTCATGGAGGCCAACCCGCGTGTGCAGGTGGAGCATACGGTGACAGAAGAGATCACCGGTTTTGACCTTATAGGCCTGCAGCTAGCGATTGCTGAAGGCAAAACACTGGCAGAACTGGGCCTCGTACAGGCAGATATTCCAGCTCCCCGTGGTTTTGCAGTGCAACTGCGTATTAATATGGAAACCATGGATAAAACAGGCGCTGTGCATCCCTCTGGTGGTACGCTCTCTGTTTTTGAAATGCCGTCTGGGCCGGGTGTTCGGAATGATGGTTATGGCTATAGCGGTTATACCACAAGCCCCAGTTATGACAGCCTGCTTGCCAAGCTGATTGTACACAGCACGACGGCCAGCTATCCAAAGGTGCTGGACCGCGCTTACAGGGCTTTGTGTGAATATAAAATTGTGGGTGTGCCCACCAATATTGGTTTTTTGCAGAACCTGATGAAGCAGGAAGCCGTGCAGGAAAATGCCGTTTATACCCGCTATATTGAGGATCATATCGCTGATCTGGCTGAAGGGGAAGAAGGGCAACACCTCAAGTTATATATAGAGACTGAAGCTGGTGCTTCTGATGCTATTCAGGACGATGCTGCCGTTGCTCCTGCTGGCAGCGATGCCGTGTCGGCCCCTATGCAGGGGGCTATCGTTTCCATCGATGTTGCTGTGGGTGAGGCTGTTAAGAAGGGTCAGCAACTGCTGATCATGGAAGCCATGAAGATGGAGCATGTTATTCAGGCCCCGTTTAGCGGCGTTGTAACGGCTGTGCCGGTGGATGCGGGCAGCGTGGTTTTTGCGAATAACCCCCTGTTATTTGTTGAGCTATCCCATAGTGAGGACGATGAAGGGCTGGTTGAAGAAAAGGTCGATCTGGATCACATTCGCCAGGACTTACAGGATGTGTATGACAGACATGCCTTGGGGTTGGATGCTGCCCGCCCAGATGCTGTCGCCAAGCGCCGCAAAACTGGCCACAGAACCACACGGGAAAATATCACCGACCTTTGTGATGAAGGTAGTTTTGTTGAATATGGTGCGCTGGTAATTGCTGCACAGCGCCGCCGCCGTGACCTGAAAGAGCTGATCGAACGTACTCCTGCGGATGGTATTGTGACCGGTGTAGGCAGCGTGAACGGCGAGTATTTTGAAGAGTCTCGCGTGGCTGTGATGTCTTATGATTACACGGTGATGGCAGGCACGCAGGGTGTTCAAAACCACCGTAAAAAAGACCGTATGTGCGAGATTGTTGAGAAAACCCGGGTGCCGATCATCGTCTTTGCAGAGGGCGGCGGCGGCAGGCCCGGTGATACAGATGCGATGGGCATTTCAGGGCTGGATTGTGAATCTTTCTATATGTTCGGCCGCCTTAGCGGCACGGTGCCTCTGGTGGGCGTGACAACAGGCCGTTGTTTTGCCGGGAATGCGGCGCTTCTGGGGTGTTGCGATGTGATTATTGCCACGGAAGGCTCGAACATAGGTATGGGTGGCCCCGCCATGATTGAAGGTGGTGGTCTCGGTCAGGTGAAGCCTGAAGATGTTGGCCCGTTTGATGTTCAGCGCGCTAATGGTGTGATTGATGTGCCGGTGAAAGATGAGGCTGAAGCTGTTGTTGCGGCTAAAAAATACATCAGTTATTTTCAGGGAACGAAAAAAGAATGGGAATGCCGTGACCAGCGTGAGCTGCGTCATGTGGTGCCGGAAAATCGTCTCCGCGCCTATGACCTCTATAAGGTGTTTGATATCCTGTTCGATATAGATTCCGTGCTTGAGGTCAGGCCAGATTTCGGTAAGGAAATGGTCACAGCCTTTGTCCGTGTGGAGGGGCGTCCCGTCGGTGTGATCGCTAATAACCCAAGCCATACAGGTGGTGCGATCACCAGCACTGCAGCTGATAAGGCGGCTCGCTTCATGCGGCTTTGTGATAATTTTGGCATTCCTATCCTGTTCCTGTGTGACACACCGGGCATCATGGTTGGGCCGGAAGCGGAAAAATCAGGCACCGTTCGCCATGCTTCCCGTCTGATGGTGACGGGGGCAAACCTCACTGTGCCATTCTTCACCATTGTGCTGCGTAAAGCCTATGGTCTTGGCGCGCTTACTATGGCAGGTGGCAGCTTTAAAGCAGCCTTGTTTGCGGTTTCCTGGCCTACAGGTGAAATGGGCCCCATGGGCCTTGAAGGGTCTGTGAAGCTCGGTTTCCGCCGTGAACTGGAAGCAATTGAGGACCCTGCGGAACAGAAGGCAGAGTTTGATCGCCGCGTGGAAGAGCTGTACCAGCATGGTAAAGCACTGAATGTGGCCTCACACTTTGAAATTGATGATGTGATTGATCCTGTTGACTCCCGTTACTGGATCATCAGCACTCTCGATTCCGTGAAAAAAGATGAGAATAATCCAAGGCATATTCGCCGTTACATTGATACGTGGTGATTGCTATGTCTGGAACTTATCCTGATCCCCTTAAGAGGCGGTCCCTCGAAATGATGGTAGAGGGCCGCGACCTGCCCTGGCTGCTTAATCACTGGGCCGGATGCAAGCCGGAAAAGCCCATGTTGATCTGGGCTCCTTTTGAAGGGGCTGACAAAATATGGACTTTTGCTGAAGTTGAAGCCGAAGTGCGCAAGCTGGCGGGCTGGCTGGTTAGCAAAGGGGTGAAGAAAGGCGGCAGGGTTCTGGTGCATATGGAAAACTGCCCGGAGTTTCTGTTCTCCTGGTTTGCCTGTGCATACATTGGGGCAACTGCGGTGACAACCAACAGCCGTAGTGTGGAGCGTGATCTCAACTATTTTTGTGACCATGCCGAGGTTGTGGGGGCTATTACCCAACCGCAATATGTGGCTATTTTAAAAGCCTCAGCCCCTGAGTTGGATTTCATGCTGATTACCGAGACAGATTCAGGGGCACCTGCAGAAGCCCCTGTTCCCTTTACGGATCAGGTAATCAGTTATGCAGATATAGAACAGGCTGCCCCTTTTGAAGGGTTGCGTCCGGCGGATTATACATTAGACCTGAGCATCCAGTTTACCAGTGGTACAACCTCGCGGCCCAAAGCTGTGGTCTGGACACATGGTAATGTGCTCTATGCCGGGCAACAAGGCTCACGTAATTATCGTTTGCGCCCTGATGACATCTGCCATATCTATCTGCCGCTGTTTCATATGTATGCCATTTCGCAAACTTTCATGAGCGCGTTATGGATGGGCAATACGGTGATCCTGCAGCGGAAGTTCTCCAAATCAAATTTCTGGCGCCCGGCTTTGCAGTATAAGGCTACATGGGCGGCACAAATACCTTTTGCAGCACAGGCCATGATAGATTTGCCCGTGCCTGAGCATGATTTCCGCTTCTGGTCTCTGGCGGTCTCCTACCCTGAGATGGAAGCGCATTACCGGATTAAATCAATTGGTTCCTGGGGCATGACAGAGACAGTTTCCTGCCCTGTCCTGACTGATTTGGACCATGAGTCACCAATGATGTCGCTTGGCAGGCCGCTGCCTGGCTATGATGTTGCTATTTTGAAAGAAGACGGCACGCCTGCGAAAGCTGGTGAAGGGGGGCGGCTATATGTGCGGGGCATCCGTGGGCTTAACCTTTTTAAGGAATATTTGAAAGACCCGGAAGCGACGGCGCGTAGTTTTGATGAAAACGGCTGGTTTGATACGGGCGATATGGTGAAAACCGACGTGGAAGGCAACCTCTATTTTGGTGACCGGCTGAAAGACATGCTCAAGATAGGAGGCGAAAATGTTGCGGCCTCGGAAATTGAGACTGTTATCATGGGCCTTTCCTGGGCGAAGGAATGTGCAGTTGTTGGCCAAAAGCATTACATGCTTGGCGAAGTAGCTGTTGCTTTTGTAATCCCTGAAGAGGATGCACCAGAAAATGCGGCAGAGGAAGTGATTCGGCTTTGCAGGCAAAGCCTGGCGGATTTCAAGGTCGTGCGCTCTGTTCATCTGGTGGAGGAACTACCGCGCTCCCTTAACAACAAGGTGGCGAAGAATAAGCTAAGGGAAAGCTTGCCTGCCATTGAGACGTGACGTGGGCGAGCCCCCGAGAACGCCGTGTCTTGCGTAAAGTGGGGTTCACTGGTATTTTCAGGAGGGAAGCGGAGGTCCCTTGAGGATGGTGGCAGGCCTAAATCAAAATAGCCTGGATGGCGTTATAGATATCTTATATCGGGGTGTTCTGGATAAGCCGATCACTTGGATGCCTTTTCTGCGTGCGTTCAGAACCTTCATGGGAACAGATTCTGTGACCATTGCCTGGGTGGAAAATGGTCACCTGATGTATGATATCAGTGACCGTTCCTGGTTTATGAACAGCGAAGAGCAATATGCCCGCCGGGAAAAAATAAGGATGCTTGGGCATTATAACCCGATTATGGGTGTTGTGAGTGCCGTTCCTGGTAGTATTGCCAATACCAGCGAGATGTCTAACGAGCAGCGACGCAATAACCCCTGGTATCAGGATTATTTTCGTGAAATGCAGCTTGAATATCAGATATTGATGGTGGGTGGCCATACCGAGAAACAGTTTTTGCTTTCCTGTGTGAATAAGAAACAGACAGGGCTCTTAAAGGATGGGCATACGGAAGTCTTCAGGCAGCTTTACCCGCATCTGGAACGTGCCTGGGAAATTTATCATCGCCTGACAGCAGCTGAAAAAGCCAAAGAGGCCTATGAGTCTGCTTTTGATAGCACCGGCATTGCCTCTTTCCTTCTCAACGGTTTTGGCAAAGTTGTGCAGAAAAATCGGGCGGCCAGCCATATGGCCACCGATAAAAATATTCTTTCGTTACAGAAGGGCAAGCTGACCTTTGCCAGGCCTGATCATAGCAACAGGTGCAGGCAGGAAGTGTGGAAGGCGATCGCCGAGCGAGTGCATGGCGGTGGCAAGCCCTACTGTAAGGCGTTCCGTATCGAGCTGGAAGAGGGCGAGGATATTGCCGTTATTGTGCGCTCTTTGCCGATCACGTCAGGTGAGGATATTCCAGTCGAGCCTCAGGTTGCAGTTTATGTTCTCGAGCCCAGCAAGAAACAGGTGCCTTCTGTCGATCTCGTCTCCCAGCTTTTTGATTTACGCCCTTCCGAAGCGCGCTTGGCCATACTGCTTGCCAATGGCTATTCGGCGGCCGAGGCGGCTAATGAACTGGGTATTTCTATCGGTAATGCCCGTACAACTGCTGTACGTATGTATCCCAAGGCAGGTGCCGTGCGGCAGGGTGACTTGGCCTTGCGTATTTTGAACTGTGCTAGCCTTTTATCGTAATTTTTTGGAAGGCTTTAAGGTTTCATCCGTCACAGTTATGAGGGACACCGGGAAAAGGTGGGAATGTGACAAAAGGAATGCCAGAAAGAACAGACAGACTATGGCATGATCAGCCAGCGGTTGATGGTGGCGTTGACTATTTGTCTATTCCAGACCCGGCGGGGCCCCTTTCCCTCTCGGTTACTATGCCAAAAGAGCGATGTTGTGTGGACGGTTTGTACAGGCAATATTGGGGTGAACTATGTGGGTGGCTTAGGAAGCAATATGGTGCTGGCCCGCCTGACCCTGAGGATGTGGCACAACAGGCCTTCACAAAATATGTGAACCTTAAGGGGGCACAGAATGTGAAAAACCCGCGGGCGTTTCTTTACACTATGGCCAGAAATATTTTCCTTGATAACCGGCGCCATGACAAATGTGCAGAATCCTATATCGAGGAAAAACTGCAGCAAGGCGAAGGGGAGCAGATAGAGGAAATCACCCCGGAGCGGGTGGCGACAGAAAAGGAACGTTTTGCCCTGATGGTGGCCGCTACCAAAAAGCTTCCCCATAAGCAACAGGTAGTGTTGACGATGAACCGTATGCAGGGCCTGAGCTATTCGCAGATATCAAAAAAAACAGGCTGGTCTGCCGCAGATATATGCAGGCAGATGAATGCTGCGATGCAGACGCTTGCGGATGCTGTTGAAAAAGGCCAGGCGAGAAAAATTAACCAACAAGCTTCTGAAAGAGGAGCTGACCAATGATGTTACAGAAGCAGCAAAACAGTATTGCCGATGAGGCCAGAGAGTGGGTGACAACTCTCCATTCCGGGGAGACGGTCGCACGTCCGGCTTTTGAAGCCTGGTTATCGCGTAGTCCTGAGCATAAAAAGGCGTTCCGACAGGCCGAACAGCTCTGGCGGGATTTTGATTTTGTGGCCATCTCTGCAGGCATAGATGTACCACCCGCCCCGAAAATGAGTGTGTGGCAAAAGGCTCAGCTATGGCTTGAGGAGCAGAAGAAGGTTGTTCTTGTCCCTGCTTTTGTGATGGCTACGGTTTTGTTGGTTGTTTTTGTAACCCCACAGCTCAACATTCTCTCATCACCGGTCATTTATGAAACCCGGCTTGGGGAAATTAGGGATGTGACCCTTGCCGATGGCTCGGTGGTGACCCTGGGGGCCAAATCAAAAATCGAAACTCATTTTTCTGGTGTGTCGAGAGAAGTGGGCCTTTTGGAAGGTGAAGCTTTTTGGGATGTGTCACCAGACCCTGAAAGGCCGTTCGTGGTTCGTGTGGATGATACGGCCATCCGGGTGCTAGGGACTCGCTTTGACGTGAAACAGGGGACGGGGCGAGTTTATATATCTGTGCTTGACGGGGCTGTGGAAGTTGCCAAGGCAGGTGAAAGAAAAGAGGGCCAAAGGCGTCTCATGCGGGCGGGGGACAGACTTATCTCTGATCATGCTGAAGCACTGCCTGCCGTGGAGAAAAATGATGGTGCAGAACCTGGGGCCTGGCGGTCGGGGCGTCTGGCTTATGATAATGCGCTCTTGTCTGAAATCATGGCAGATGTAAGCCGCTATTATGATAAGGAGGTCCTGTTTGCCTCTGCTGATATTGCCAATATTAGACTGACCACTGCTTTTAATGCTGCTGATATTGAGCGGATTTTCACTGTGCTTCAGATGGTGCAGCCGATCGTTGCAGATGCAGGGACTGAGGGTCAGATTATTCTGA